>PKWT01000297.1 GCA_003132125.1 Micrococcales bacterium
GTGACCCAGTGCCCGTACTGCATCAAGGGCCACACCAAGTTGGCCATCCGCAAGGGCAACACCCCCGAGGAGATCATGGAGGCGATCTGGGTCGCCGCAGAGATGCGAGCCGGAGGTGCTTTCGCCCACTCGACCCTGGCCCTGGCTGCCATCGAGGCCGCGCAGCCCCACGTCATGACCTGACGGGTGTCGGCCTGGCCAGGGATCGTGGCATCAGCGGGCGCGGCAAGGCTGAGGGTGCCCGGTCAGCGATCGACCTACGAGACTCGGCAACCATTCGGACGTGGAGCCGGGGCCGATTGTCTGCGCTCCGCTGTCCGTCCTGAGATACGACCCTCGAGTGGCTTCCGCCAGTCTGGGCAGACGACGGCTCCTGCATGGTCACTGCAGCAGTCCACGAGTGCGTCGAACATCACGATGACCCAGTTCGTTCGCCGAGTCGCAGGAGGTCAAAGCCGTGTGTGAGTACTGCGGGTGCCAGCAGATCGCCACGATCGCCGAGTTGTATTGCGAGCACGATGCAGTTGTTGCGATGGTCGGCCTGATCCGGAGGGCACTGGCAGGTCAACGTCTCGAGGAGGTCGCCGCAGGCTGCCGGCAGATCCTGGTCATCCTCGACCCGCATACGGTGGTTGAGGAGGAAGGTCTGTTCCCTGAGATGACAGACGAGTTCCCCGACCACATCGAGGCGTTGCGCTCAGATCATCGCGAGATCGAGAAGGTGCTGGGCGAGGCTGCGGACGGCTTCCCGGACGACCCGACCTGGCCGGACCGGCTGGTGGCCGTTCTCCACCTCCTGCGCGAGCACATCCTCAAGGAGCAGGATGGGGTCTTCCCTGCCGCGTTGGTCGCCCTTGATGCAGAGCAATGGGAGCGGATCGAAGCGGTGCGGGCACAGATCTCAACCGCAGCAGCGACACCGGCAGCCAACGAGAGGGACCACTCGTGAGCACGGAGGTCAACTTCAAGTCCCGTCACTAACCCGCATGTTTGGCTCGATGGACCTGGGCCATCGGCCGCTACGGCTTCGTCAAGAGTCTGCCGTAGGAATGGTTCGAGAAGGTCGTGGGAGTGAGTCTTTGTCGCTGCAGGTTGAGCTCTGCGGCGCCCCAGTCGATCCAGCTCGCGAAGGCCTCGTTGGGCCGCGGGTCCACCCAGTACGTAAGCCGCCTATGGCAGCCGAGCGTTCCGGATGCCATCCACCGATTTGAGCATGCCGGCCGCGCTACTGACAAGATGCGGGGCGCTACTGACAAGTCCACTGACAAGATGAGTGGCCAACTGACAAGTTCGGTGACATCTGACAATGCGTCAGAGCCCTCGGAGGTCCTCGCGCTTACCGCGGCGGTAAGACTCACCTCGCGAGCGGGCGGATCGCCAAAGTCGGGAGTTCGCGCCGATCATTGTGGGCTTCCAAGGCTTCGACCCGAAGCACTGACGCCCGGTTGGGACCTCCGGTGTCCCGCGAAGGATCGATCGGCGGACGCTTCAGAGCAGGACTCAGTGTCCAGGTCGATCCTGGGGCGGGACACGAACGTGCGGTTGTCGCTGTGCCTGGTTCAGCGGTTGTACTTGGCGCTCGGTTTCTCCAGGCCCGCCTTGTCGTCAACCCACTCTTCGCCGAAGCCGCAAGAGGCGCACAGGTACCTGGTCACCAGGATTGCGCTGAAGATGCTCCGACCAACCGGGATGTTGTTGCCGGCCCCGTAGCCACCCGCCTTCCGGGGATCTGGAGGATTACGGTACTGCGGCACTTGGGGCAGGGGTGGGTGTTGCGCATAGTGGTGAGTGTCCACCACTCGTCGTCGCAAACCGTTTCTGGAACGTCAGCGGGATGATCTTGGAACGGCTTCTCGCGAGGAAGGTCCACCCCGAGGGGGCCAAAGTTCTTGGCAAGGGACCACAGTCCCCTGGCGCGCGTGATGGCGCAACCATTGGACCGATGATCCGCCCCATAGGTTGCGACGCCCTCGGCCTAGGCGTTCACCGGCGGCTGGCCCTTCCGATCATCGACGGGTCTGCTCGCTGCGATCCCAGCCCGGACGTGCGGCCCGCGCCCCGAAGCGGTCGCTTTTGGCGCGATAGACCACGTACGGACGCCACAGGTAGAACAGAGGTGCGCTGAAGACGTGGACGAGGCGGGTGAATGGCCACAGGGCGAAGATCGCCATCGCGGCCATGCCGTGTGCCTGGAAGCTCAGGGGGGCGGCGGCCATCAGCTCGGGGTGAAGCTGGAAGGTGAAGATGCCGCGGAACCACAAGGAGACGCCCTCGCGGTAGTTGTACTCGCCGGACAGGCTCAGCAGCGAGCTGCCGACGGTATTCCAGAGCCCGAGCATGATCACGGTGGCGAGCAGCAGGTACATCGCCTTGTCCATCCGGGTCGTAGCGCTGAACACTGGCCCGGTCGTGCGCCTGCGGTAGATCAGCAGGGTCATTCCGACGAGAGTGGCCAGGCCCGCCAACAGCCCGGTGCCCACTGCCACCACGTGATAGGCCGTCTCGGAGATCCCCACCGCGTCCGTCCAGCTCTTGGGGATGGCCAGGCCTATGACGTGGCCAGCGAAGACGGCGAGGATCCCAAAGTGGAACAAGGGGCTCCCCCAGCGCAGCAGGCGGCTTTCGTAAAGCTGGGAGGAGCGGGTGGTCCAGCCGAACTTGTCGTAGGTGTAACGCCATACGTGGCCGCCGATGAAGACGACGAGGCAGACGTACGGGATGACGACCCAGAGCACGACGTCGAGCGAGGTGGTCATGTCCTGGCCCCCATAACGTCCGGTGCGGCGTACGGTTCGAGCCCCACGGACTCGTCAGGTGGCCCCTCGGCGGCCAGTTGGGCGACCGCCTCGCGGTCCTCACCCGCCAGCGGCGGCAGGGTCGAGCACACCGCGATGAGCGCCCCGGCGTACGGCGAGCCCGCGTCGATCAGCGCGAGACGCAGGACCTCCAGGCCGGCGCGATACTGCAGGAGCAGCGTCATACCGGCGTCGGCGTCCTCGGTCGCGATGAACTCGAGCAGCACGCACAGGTGGTCCGGGAGCTCCTCGTCGGTCAGCAAGAGCCCGGCCTGGCGGTAGGCCTGTTTGAAGCTGAGGAGCGCGACGCCGCGCTGGCGGGTGTCTCCGTATCCGTAGTAGGTCATGTAAAGGCAGGCGCGCCTGCGCAGGTCGAACGTCTCGACGTAGTCGGCTGCGAGCGTGCCGATCGGCGTGCTCCCGAGGTGGTCAAGGACGGCGACCAGGGCGGTCCGGGCAGGGTCGGGCAGGGCAGCAACGGCGGTCCTGAGGTCGGGAAGCCTGGCGATCAACGCCTCGTCGGGGTAGTCGAGAAGGAGGCCGGCCACCCGGTGGACGATCGCACGCTGGCGGGTATCGAGGGCACCAGGCTTCGCGCGACGTCCGGTGCGGTTGCCGGCGCGGGCTGCCCGCGGCGCGCTCACGGCTTGGGCTCCGTGCCGTGCGCGCCACTGTCGGGTGTCCCACGGTCGGGCGTCCCACGGTCGGACTCACTGTGGTCGGGCGGATCGCCAGGGCCGGGGAACAGCCCGGGCGGCGTGCCTCTTCCGTCCCAGTTCAGGAGGTTGACCCGTGCGCCGGGCTCGTTCAGGTCAGTCGCGGTGTCGGACGTCTGGCGCTCCTTCAGGGTCCGGAAGCTCTCGACCGCGAGCGGTGTCCCGGTGCCCGATCCCTCGCCGAAAGGACCGGAACCGCCCATCCCCGGTCCCCCTTCGTAGTCCAGGCTGCACTCGGTGGCCAGCTCCTCGAGGTTGTGTGCCTGTTCAGCGTGGGCCGACGGGATCACGTACCGCTCGTCGTACTTGGCGATCGCCAGAAGCCTGAACATGGCTTCCATCTCGTGGGTGGTCATGCCGACAGCCGCCGGTATCGAGGGATCGCCATCGCGCCCCATGTTGATGTCGCGCATGTACGACCGCATGGCGGCAAGCTTCTTGAGCACTGCCGTTACCGGTGCGGTGTCCCCCGAGGTGAACAGCTCGGCCAGGTACTCGACCGGGATCCGCAGGGTATCGATCGCGGCGAACAGGTTGCCTGCGGCTTCGGCGTCTTCGCCCGTCTCCTGGACGACGTCGACAACTGGTGACAGCGGCGGGATGTACCAGACCATCGGCATGGTCCGATACTCCGGGTGCAGGGGTAGGGCGACCTTGTACGTATTGATCAGGGCCCAGACCGGTGAGCGTTGCGCGGCGTCGATCCAGTCCCGGGGGATGCCGGCCCTTTCTGCCTCGCGGATCACGGAGGGGTCGAACGGGTCGAGGAAGACGCCCCGCTGTGACTCGAGGAGCTCGTGGTCGGTGGCCACCGAGGCCGCCTCAAGGACCGCGTCGGCGTCGTAGAGCATGAGGCCGATGTAGCGCAGCCTGCCAACGCACGTCTCCGCGCAAACGGTCGGTAGCCCCACCTCGACACGGGGGAAGCAGAAGGTGCACTTCTCGGCTTTGCCGGTCTTGTGGTTGAAGTAGACCTTCTTGTAGGGGCAGCCGGTCACGCACTTGCGCCAGCCACGGCACTTGTCCTGGTCGACCAGGACGATGCCGTCCTCGGCTCGCTTGTAGATCGCCCCTGAAGGGCACGAGGCGGCGCACGCCGGGTTCAGACAGTGCTCGCAGATGCGTGGCAGGTAGAACATGAACGTCTGCTCGTACGCAAGCTTGACCTTGTCCGAGACCTTGGCGAGCACCGGGTCGGCGCTGAGGTGCTCCGACCCGCCCAGGTCGTCGTCCCAGTTCGCGCTCCAGGTGATCTTCATGTCCTTGCCGCTGATCAGCGACTTGGGGCGTGCGACAGGGGTGTGCTGCTGAAGCGGCGCGGTGGTCAGGATCTCGTAGTCGTACGTCCACGGCTCGTAGTAGTCCTGGATCGAGGGCATCTTCGGGCTGGAGAAGATCGTGGCCAGGTTCTTGAGCCGGCTCCCGGCCTTGAGCTGGAGCCGTCCTCGCTTGTTGAGTGTCCAGCCTCCCTGCCACCTTTCCTGGTCCTCGTAGGTGCGCGGGTAACCCTGCCCGGGACGCGTCTCGACGTTGTTGAACCACACGTACTCGGTGCCGGACCGGTTGGTCCAGGCCTGTTTGCAGGTCACCGAGCAGGTGTGACAGCCGATGCACTTGTCCAGGTTCAAGACCATCGACATCTGGGCCATCACACGCATCAGTACTGCACCTCCTGAGAGCGACGTCGGATGACCGTGACCTCATCGCGCTGGTTGCCGGTTGGCCCGAGGTAGTTGAAGGCGAAGGTCAGCTGCGCGTAGCCGCCGATGAGGTGGCTGGGTTTCATCAGGATCCGGGTGAGGGAGTTGTGGATGCCGCCACGCTTGCCGCTGGCCTCGGCACGCGGGACATCGATCAGGCGGTCCTGCGCGTGGTGCATGTACACGGTTCCTTCGGGCATCCGGTAGGAGACGATCGCCCGCCCCACCACGACGCCGTTGCGGTTGACGGCCTCGACCCAGTCGTTGTCCTTGACACCGATCTTTGCGGCGTCCTTCTCGCTCATCCAGATGCCGGGACCGCCGCGGGAGAGGCTGAGCATCAGCAGGTTGTCCTGGTATTCCGAGTGGATGGACCACTTGCTGTGCGGGGTGAGGTAGCGCACGGTGATCCCCAGCTCACCCTGGTTGCCGAGCTCCGGCTCCCCGAACAAGGCCGACATGTTGAGCGGCGGACGGAAGATCGGCAGCTGTTCTCCGATCTCGGTAATCCAGTCGTGGTCCAGGAAGAAGTGCATGCGTCCGGTGAGCGTGTGCCAGGGTTTCAGCCGCTCGACGTTGATCGTGAACGGCGAGTACCGCCGCCCCCCGGTCTCCGAGCCTGACCACTCCGGGGAGGTCAGCACCGGCGTTGGCGCTGCCTGGGTATCGGCGAAGGTGATCTGCTTGCCCTCGTTCTCCGCGGCCAGGTCCGCAAGCAGGCGTCCCGTGCGCTTCTCGAGCGCGCGGAACCCGGCGGTCCCGAGGTGGCCGTTGGTCGTGCCGGACTGGGCCAGGATCGCCTCGCACACGTGCACGTCCCGCTGCAGCGATGGCCGACCGTCGGCAACACCGCCGCGCACCTCGCCGTTCTTCGTGCGTAGGTAGGCGATCGGCTTGGTGAGGTCGTAGGTGATCCCCTTCGTGGTCGCCCCAAGGGTGTCGGCCAGCGGGCCAAGCGCCCCCAGCTTGTCGGCGACGGCGCCGTAGTCGCGCTCGACGACGACGAGCTTGGGCATGGTCTTGCCCGGAATCGGCTCACACTCGCCGAACTTCCAGTCGAGCACGCGTCCCGACGGGGTGGCCATCGCGTCGGGGGTGTCGTGGGTCAGGGGCACCGCCACGACATCCTGGCGGACCCCGAGGTGCTTGGCCGCAAGCGCGCTGAACGCCTTGGCGATCGTGTGGAATGCGTCGAAGTCTGTGCGGGTCTGCCAGGGCGGGGCGATGGCGGGGTTGAACGAGTGCACGAAGGGGTGCATGTCGGTGCTGCTCAGGTCGTACTTCTCATACCAGGTGGCCGCCGGCAGCACGATGTCGGAGAAGAGCGTCGTGCTCGTCATCCGGAAGTCGAGCGTGAGCAGCAGGTCGAGCTTCCCGATGGGTGCGTCGTCGCGCCAGACGACGTCGCGCGGCCGGTCGGCAGGCTGCGCCTCGTCCGCACGCAGAGAGGAGTCGGTCCCGAGCAGGTGCTTGAGGAAATACTCGTTGCCCTTGCTCGAGCTGCCCAGCAGGTTCGAACGCCACACGGTGAGCAGGCGCGGGTAGTTCTCGGGGGCGTCGGGGTCCTCCGCGGCGAACCGCAGAGTCCCGTCCTTGAGCGCCTTCGGGACATACTCGGCGAGCGGGACACCAGATGCCTCGACGTCGTCGGCGAGGGTCAACGAGCTGCGGTCGAATGTCGGGTACGACGGCATCCAGCCCAGACGTGCCGACTGCGCGAGCAGGTCGGCCGTGCTCATCCCCGCGAACTTGCCCCCGCCCCGGGCCGAGGACAGGGCGTCGGCGCTGAACGTGTCATAGCGGTACTGGTCGCTGTGCAGGTACCAGTAGGCCGTCTGGATCATGTGCCGCGGAGGCCGTGACCAGTCGAGCGCGTTCGCGTACTGGTTGAACCCGGTGAGCGGGCGGACCTTCTCCTGGCCGACGTAGTGCGCCCAGCCGCCGCCGTTGACGCCCTGGGTCCCGCAGAGCGTGGTCAGGGTCAAGAAGGCGCGATAGATCGTGTCCGCGTGGAACCAGTGGTTGACCCCCGCGCCCATGATGATCATGGAGCGACCGCGCGACTCCTCGGCATTGGCGGCGAACTCACGCCCGATCCGTTCTGCCTTCGCGGCCGGCACACCGGTGATCGTCTCCTGCCACGCCGGGGTGCACGGGCTGGAGGCGTCGTCGTACCCGGTCGGCCAGGCGCCGGGCAACCCGGGACGCCCAACCCCATACTGCGCGAGCATCAGGTCGAAGACGGTCGTGACGAGCTTGCCGGCGACCGCGCGGGTCGGGACCCCGCGTGCGATGACGTCGGCGGAGCCGTCGACCGCGTCGAAGCGGGGCAGCTCGATCGTGGCCACGCCCGATCCCGTGCCGTCGGCGCTCAGCCGGGGCACGACGTCACCGAGGTCGAGATTCCACCTGCCCTCGCCCTCTTCGCCATAGCGGAAGCCCAGCGAACCGTTCGGGACGACGGCCTCGCCGGTCGCCTCGTCGAGCAGGACCGTCTTGAACTGGGCGTTCTCGCTGCTCTCTCCCAGGTCGGTCGCGGTGAGGAACTTGGCCGGGACATAGTGGTCGTCGCGCTTTTCAAGAGTGACCAGGAACGGCAGGTCGGTGAACGTGCGCACGTACCCGTCGAAGTACGGCGTCGTCCGGTCGATGAAGAACTCCTTGAGCACCACGTGCCCCATGGCCATGGCGAGCGCACCGTCGGTCCCCGGCGCCGGAGCAAGCCACTCGTCGGCGAACTTCACGTTGTCCGCGTAGTCGGGAGAGACGGCGATGACTTTCTGGCCGCGATAACGCGCCTCGACCATCCAGTGCGCGTCAGGGGTGCGGGTGACCGGGACGTTCGAGCCCCACATGATCAAGTACCCGGCATCCCACCAGTCGCCGGACTCCGGCACGTCGGTCTGGTCACCGAACACCTGCGGGGAGGCAACCGGCAAGTCGGCATACCAGTCGTAGAACGACAGCATCGCGCCGCCGATCAGTGAGTAGAACCGGGACCCGACCCCGTGGGAGACCATCGACATCGCGGGGATGGGCGAGAACCCGGCGATCCGGTCGGGGCCGTGCTCCTTGATGGTGTGCACGTGCGCCGCGGCGATCATCTCGGTGGCCTCGTCCCAGGTCGCACGCACCAGGCCACCCTTGCCGCGGGCGGCCTTGTACCGGCGCGAGCGTTCCGGGTCGGCCATGATGTCCGCCCACGCGGCGACCGGGTCGCCGGTGCGGGCCCGGGCCTCGCGATACATCTCCAACAAGAGGCCGCGGACGTAGGGGTAGCGCACCCGCGTGGGCGAATACGTGTACCAGGAGAAGGCGGCACCACGGGGGCACCCCCGGGGCTCGTACTCGGGGCGGTTCGGCCCGGTCGTCGGGTAGTCCGTCTGCTGCGCCTCCCAGGTGATGATGCCGTCCTTGACGTACACCTTCCACGAGCACGACCCTGTGCAGTTGACCCCGTGGGTCGAGCGGACGACCTTGTCGTGGCTCCACCTGTCCCGGTAGAACGTGTCCGCATCGCGGCCACCGATCTGGTGCAGGGTGCGAAGGTCCTCCGAGACCTCTTTCTTCTGGAAGAAGCGCCGGGTGCGCAGCAGGGTCTCGGTGACGTCGCCGTCCATCCGCGGGGCTGCCTGCGCAGGGTCTTTCGGGAGCGTCACGGGTGCGGTCCTCCTGGGCAGAACTGACTGGTGTGGTGCCACGATACTCACCAACGCGAACCGTTGCGGGTCGATATCGTGCAACGAGTCCGGGACCGTGGGAGGGTGTCGGGCGAAGGATTCCATTGACGACAGAACGGGAAGCCATGGACGACCTCGGGTTCCGCAAAATGGTCAAGAGCTCACGCAGCCAGGCCTTGTGGCTCGCCACTCTGGGATTCTTCGGCGGGTTTGCCGGCGTCTCGATCTTCGGGCCACTGGTGCCGAAGTTCAAGGAACTCCTTGACCTGACCCCTTTCGCCGCAGGGATGCTCGCGGCGATCCCGGCACTGACCGGTTCGCTGCTACGAATCCCCTTCGGCGCGGCGGTCGAACGGTTCGGTGGCAAGAGACCGTTCCTCATCCTGATGCTGATCACCAACATCGGCGTGGTCGGACTGCTCGTCCTGCTGAAGACCTCCTACCCGGACTCCATGGACGGCACCTACCCGCTGCTTCTGGTTCTGGGCGCCCTGATCGGATGCGGGATTGCCACGTTCTCGGTGGGTATCGCCCAGGTGTCGTACTGGTTCCCCAAGAAGGCCCAGGGTGGTGCGCTCGGCATCTACGGGGGCCTGGGGAACACGAGCCCGGGCCTGTCCAGCCTGCTGCTGCCGATAGCCGTCGGGTCCATCGGGATCTTCAGCGCCTACAGCGCGTGGTTCGTCGTCCTGGTGGCCGTCACCATTATCTATGGCGTGTTCATCAAGGACGCGCCATGGTTCCAGCTGCACCAACAGGGGCACACGCTCACCGCCGACCAGCTGGTCGGGCTCGGCGGCGGCGAGCTGGCACCCACCGGGCGGGCCTGGGCCGGGCTGAAGCACGCGTCCAGCATCCCCGCGACATGGATGCTCGTCTTCTTCTACTTCCTGTCCTTCGGCGGTTTTCTCGCGTTCACCTCCTGGCTGCCGACGTTCTGGACGTCCATGTACGACACCTCCCTGCGCGAGGCCGGTGTCCTGACCGCAGCCTTCTCCTTGTTCACCGCCTTGATCCGGGTGCCCGGGGGTCTGCTGTCCGACCGGATCTCGATCCGCTACGCGCTTCCCGGCAACTTCCTATTGATGTTCGTCGGCACCATGGTGTTGTCGTTCTCCGGGACATTTGCCCTCTCGCTGGTGGCGACCCTGGCAGTCGGCGCGGGAATGGGCCTGCAGAACGCGATCGTCTTCAAGCTCCTGCCTCGCTACGTGCCCGATGCCGTGGGCGGCGCATCAGGGTGGATCGGTGGCCTTGGCGCCCTCGGCGGGTTCGTCATCCCGCCCGTCATGGGCGTGGTCACCGGGATGGTCGGCGGCTCGACCGGGTACGCCCGCGGGTTCCTGCCCTTCGCCGTGCTGGTCGTCGTGGCACTTCCGGTCGTTGGCATCCTGAACCGGTGGAGCGCGCGCCACGGGCACGGGCTTACCTAGCAGCGACAGGAACACGCGAGCACCATCCGTGGACGCGCCCCTCCCCCGATGGCACGACCGTCGGGCAGTGCACGGTCAGACACGTGCGCTGCTCTTCCCCCGACCGAGAAAGCGCCCCATCGCCCCACCATGAACGGTCGCTGAGCGCCCTCGATTGTCTGCATTCAGAGGAGCGCTTCGGGGATTGTGACAATCACCGCAAGCCGATTGGTCAGCGGGGTGTTTGGCACGTCAGCCGGATACGCCCGCGGGTTCCTGCCCTTATTCGGGCTGCGCGCCGCGGACCTTCCGGAGGTCGGCGTCCTGAGCCGCTGCAGCACACGCCCTAGACATGGGCTGGCCCAGCAGTTGCGTGCCTCGGCAGCACCAGGGCGACAAGAAGCGATGTGGCCCCAATCTGCGAACTCGTGAGATGGCGTGAGTGGCTGCCTATTTGATCGGCGCTCAGGCGAGCATCAGCATCGTGGCGAGGGTCAGACTCGCGACGATCTCGCCAACGCCGATCGCTGCTGCAGCCAGCCCGGGCCACCGCTTGGGCACGACGGCGGCCCGTAATGCGAGTACCACAAAAAGCGCCCCCAACCACGGGCTTGCGACCGAGGCGGGTACACATACGGCGACGTGGTACATCACCGAGAGCCGGTACCTCCCGACGTGTCCACGGTCTCGGATCATCGTCTTGACGTAAAGGACCGTGCCGGCGAAATACGCAAGGAGCAGCCCAGCCAGCACCCAGGATCTCCCCTGATCGGCCCCCGGCAGCCACGCCAGTCCCGCGAGGCCAGGCACCCCCGGCTTCGGGAGCCGCCCCCCAAACCCAGCGGCCACGACCGTCATGAGGCACGCGGCCACGACCGTCACCCCATCGTTGAGCAACGAGCGGTCCGCCCGTCGCCAGGAGCACCACAAACTGAAGGC
>PKWT01000301.1 GCA_003132125.1 Micrococcales bacterium
GCGCGATCTCGGTGCGGCCCGACCCTATGAGGCCAGCCAGGCCGAGGATCTCGCCTTCCCGGATCTCGAGGTTCACGTCGTCGAGGACACCAGCACGGGTCAGGTGCGAAACGGACAGCCGCACGGGTCCGGTCGCCTGCGGCTTGGCAATGTGGTAGTCGGTGTCGAGCTCACGGCCGATCATGCTCGCCACCAGGCTTTCGACCGTCTCCCCCGCAGTCGGCCCCACGCGCACGAGTTCGCCGTCACGCATGATCGCGACGTGGTCGGTGAGGGCCAGCACCTCCTCCAGGAAGTGCGAGATGAGCAGGACGGTCGACCCGCGGCGGGCAATCTCGCGGATCGCCTGGTGCAGCCGCTCGACCTCGTCAGTCGTCAGCGCCGCCGATGGCTCGTCCATGACGATCATGTCCGCGTCCTGCGAGAGGGCGCGCATGATCTCGACCTTCTGCTGGTCGGCGATGCTCAGCCTGGCGACCTTCGCCGTCGGATCGAGGTCGAACTCGGTGAGCTCGACCAGTTCCGTGAACCGCCGGCGCATCGCCCTCGGGTTCGGGAAGGGACCACGTCGCGGAAGGCTGCCGAGGAGCACGTTCTCCTCGACGGTCGCATCAGGAACGAGCATGATCTCCTGCGCCATCATGGAGATTCCAGCTTTGATGCCCTCGTGGGGGTCGCGTAGAGAGACCTTGCGGCCCTTGATCAAGAGGGTCCCACTGTCCGGGGACTCGATGCCAGCCATGAGTTTGGCCAGCGTCGACTTGCCAGCACCGTTCTCTCCGACCAGGCCGAACACCGTACCGGTGGGGATGTCGAGGGTGACACCACGCACGGCCCGGGTGGCCCCGAAGGACTTCACCAGGTCGCGCACGGACACGACAGCAGTGGAGGTGGTCATTCGCTCACCTCCACTGCCGTCGCGGACTTCAAAGGAACCTTCGTCAGCCGAGATCTGAGTACGAGGACGTGTACTGGGCAAGGACATCCTTGGTGCCGTGCGGGTCGCGCAACGTCTGGGTGTTGAACGACGGGTCCTGAAGCGTGCCGGCGGCCTGCTGCAAGCCCATCTCTACCGACTTCGAACCCATGCCCGTGACGTCCATGTTGTACAGGGCGTACCACTTGCCCGAGTTGACGCCGTTGAACGCCTCCTTGGAAGCGCCGTTGCCGATCAGTTTGACCTTGGATGTGTCGACCACGGGCTCCGCGCCGATGATGGCCTGCGACGAGCCGACCATGACATTGATGTTCGGGTTTGCCTGCAGGGCATCCTGAGCGGCCTTCTTGCCCGTGTCAGGGCTGTAGCCGCCCTCGACCTGGGCCACGATCTTGGCGTTCGGGTAGCCCGCGGTGAGGGTCTTCACGAACGATTCGGTGCGTGCGTTGTCCATGGGCAGCGCCTTCAGGCCCTCGAGGTAGGCCACATTGCACGGGTTGAGATCGGCGCACGCTGAGATAGCCATCTCAGCAAGGACCTTGCCGTTGTCGACCGGAGTCTCGCCGACCACCACCAGGCCCGGGACCTGCGGCTTAAGTGTGTCGAAGGCTGTGCCGAGCGACGTAAAGGCGGCGACGACAGTGACGCCAGCGCCGATGGCCTCCTTGGCTGCTGTGGCCATGCCCACCGAATCAGCTGCCAGAACGACGTACATCTGAGCGTCGCCCTTGACCGTCTCGTCCTGCACAGCCTTGATCTGCGCGGCGCCGTCGTACTCGGCGGTCGTCAGGTCCACGACCTCGGCGCCGGCCTTATCAGCCGCCTGCTTGACGCCGTCCAGCACGGCCTTCGTGAACGAGTTCGACTTCCAGAAACCGAAGAAGGCGATCTTCTTGACCGCATGCCCAGCGGTCGCGGACGCCGCGCTGCTGGTTGTGCTCTCGTTCGAGCTAGAGCCGCAGGCGGCCAGCGCAAGAGCGAAGACAAGCACGACAGCCATTCCCGCTGTTCTCTTAATCCTCACAAGTGTTCCTCTCTCTTGTTCGTATGAGCCTGCGGCTCGGTTTCTTCTTCGGGTTCCGCTGCGCCCGGCACCAGTTCGGCGTCGTAGATAGCGCTCAGGACTTGCCATTGCCCAGCTGGGGCAGTGGGGTCGAAGTCGCCTGCTGTCAGTTGCAGCAGGTCTTGGGCGGCCGCGCCGCGCTCCGGGTGGTCCATCCACCGTTGGTAGGCAGCTTCGTCGTCCCAGAGCCCGATGACGTACGCCTCGTTCCCCCCCACGTCCGGGGTTGCCAGCACCAGCGTCTGGCAGCCCTCCACCTTGATGGCGGTCTCGAGGATCTCGTACCGGTCGTAGACGTCCTTGATGGCGCGCACGCTGTCGGGCTTGAGCCCCAGACGAAGCATCGACATGATCATCGCGCCACCGCCGAAGCGCGCAGCTGTGCCGTCGCCGCATCATCGACCTCGAGGGTGATCGGGTCGACCGCGACGCCGTAGTCCGCCAGCGCAGCCGCCGACGACACGAAGCCCTGCCTTACGTCCTCTACGACCTTCACGACGTCGCGCTCGAACGGGTTTCCCCATCCACCGCCGCCCCCGGTCAGGTTGGTAATCGTTCCGCCGGCCCCGAAGTTGTTGTAGCTGCAGCCGACCTCGCGCTCCTGTTCGGTCCCCGGCTCGACGAGCACCGTGTTCTTAACGCCTTTGTTGC
This sequence comes from Micrococcales bacterium, assembly GCA_003132125.1. Classification (GTDB taxonomy): domain Bacteria; phylum Actinomycetota; class Actinomycetes; order Actinomycetales; family Dermatophilaceae; genus UBA4719. The sequence goes on from PKWT01000301.1 coordinate 2,652, forward strand.
CACCGGCCACCGACCAGGGCTTTGTCTTCGTCTTGTAGTTGATGACGATCGCATCGGTGGGAGCCAGGAACCGATAGCCGCGGACAACGCCCACGCCTCCGCGGTTCTTGCCCGCGCCGCCGGAGTCCGGCCGGTAGCCGTACTCGTCGATGATCATCGGCGCCTTGTTCTCCAGCACCTCGATCGGGTTGTTGCGGCAGCCCGGCTCGGTGACGTGCATGATGCCGTCCTCGCCGTCGCCGCCCGCATGCGCGCCGAAGCCGACCGCGTCGTTGGTGGCCTCGAGAAAGTTGGCGCCGTTGCGCGGGTTGACCCCCAGGGCCATCACGTCGCAGACGTCCCCTCCCGAGCAGGCTGGAACAACGTCGGGAAGGCCCTGGGCCAGCGCCTTCATGATGACTTCTGGAGCCAGCAGGCCGGTCCACAGGGTGAATGTCGGCTGCGGGGGCTCCGCGTGCATCAGTGAGCCTGGAGTGGTGCGGACCTCAAGGTTGCGGAAGTTGCCAGCGCAGATGAACGAATCCGGCGTGGTCAGCGACTTGAAGGCCAGCCTCGAGGCAGCGATCGTCAGGCCGACGGGCACGTTGATCGGTCCGGTCGCCGGCTTGTCCGTCGCCGTCCAGTCGATGATCATTCGGTCATCCTCGATGGTGACCGTGACCTTCATCTCGATGAGCTGGTCGAGATCCACCCCGTCGGTATCCACGTAGTCGACCGCCGTCCACGATCCATTCGGAAGCTTGGCCACGGCCGCCCGAGAGAGCCGCTCGCCGTGATCGCTGATGTCCTGCATAGCCGCGAGGACGACATCGGGACCGTACTTCTTGACGATCTCCCGCAGCCGGACGTCGCCCGTGTGCACAGCGGACACCTCCGCCTGCAGGTCACCGATCGTACGTTCGGGGAACCGGCTGTTGAACCGGATGATGTTGAAGATGTCCTCGCGGATCTTGCCGCGCTCGTAGATCTTCACCGACGGGAAGAAGATGCCCTCCTGCGACATGTCCGTGGAGTCGAGCACATAGCCAGCGTCCCGCTGCTTGAGGTCGAGCAGGTGAACTCGACAGGAGGCAAAGCCGATGAGACGCTCCTCCGCGAAGATCGGGGAGAACACCAGCACGTCGAGGGTGTGCGCTGCCGACCAGTAGGGGTAGTTCAGCATGAACACATCCCCGGGGAACATGTCACTGGTGCCCATGACCTCGATGGTCTTCTGGATGCCGAAGTCGTTCGCACCCGAGAAGATCGCGATGCCCGGCGCCTCCGCGATCGTGTTGCCATTGGGGTCGTGAAGGCCGATGCCGTAGTCGTGGATCTCGTAGACGACCGTGTTGTAGGCGGTGCGGCACAGATTGCGGGCCATCTCCTGGGTGGCCGAGAGCATGCTGTGCCTGATTACCTCAGCAGTGATCGAGTCAACCATGTGTGTCACTTCCCTTCTGCCAGCGAGATGACGATCTCTCCGTACGGACCGACCTTGGCGACATCGTTTGCGTGCATGACCGTCGTACCCGTGTGCTCGCTGATGACGGCGGGACCGTTGATGACATCGCCGTTCATGAAGTCGTCTCGGTGGTAGACCGCGTACTCGACGGACGAACCGTCGACCTGGATCACGTTGCGGCTCAGGCGGGTCTGCGCCGTGTGCCCGTCGCGCGTCGCGAGCTTGGGAAGCGTCGGAGGCTCTTGGCGGCCGATGGCGCTCGTACGCAAGGCGACCACCTCGATCGGGTCGGGCATGGTGTGCCCGTAGGCACGCTCGTGCGCGGCGTCGAAGGCCCCCTTCAGCCGCTCGACCTCGGCGTCATCCACATGGCCGGCGATCAGCAGCGTCACGCTGTGCTCCTGGCCTTCGTAGCGCAGGTTGATCGTCGCCGCGTACTCCTGCGCGTCCAGCGAAAAGCCCTCCGCGGCGAGCATCTGCTCACCCTCTGCATGCATCTCGGCGATGTCTGAGTTCACGTTCGCGAGGTCCAACTTGTCCAGCGCGCCGATCCGTGTGCGAGAGAAATCGTGACGAACATCGGCCATCAGCATGCCGAAGGCGCAGAAAGCGCCTGGCCCCGGCGGGATGATGACCGTCTTGATCGACAGCTCACGAGCGACGTCGACGCCTACGAGCCCGCCACCCCCGCCGAACGACAACAGAGCGAAGTCGGCCGGGTTGTGGCCGAGCTCGACGGTGATGGCCCGAACCGCGCCGACGATCTTCGTCGTCGAGATACGCAGCACGCCTCGCGCGACCTCGTCGACCGGCATCCCCAGGGCGTCCGCGCTGGACTGCAACGACTTGGCCGCCAGGTCCTTGTCGAGCGTCAGGCTGCCGGCGAGCGGCATGTCGTTGCCCAGGTAGCCGACCTGAAGCGCGGCATCGGTGAAAGTCGCCTCCGTTCCACCAAGACCGTAGGCGGCCGGTCCGGGGTCGGCGCCGGCACTGGCCGGTCCGACCTGCAGGTGGTTGCCCTCGTCGACCCAGACCAGTGAGCCCCCGCCGGCACCGATGGTGTGGATATACAGCGATGCCAGGTTGATCGGCAGGCCCTCGAAGGACGCGTCGAAGTAGGTGAACGGCTCGCCGCCGACGACAAGCGAGGCGTCCAGGCTGGTGCCACCCATGTCGATGGTGATGAGATTCGGGTAACCCGCTGCCTTGGCGAACCAGGACGCGCCCAGCACGCCCCCGGCTGGACCGGACAGAATCAGGTTGACCGGGGCCTCCTTGGCGAACCCGGCGGTCATCGCGCCGCCACCGGAGCGCATCATCAGGAACTGCCCAGCGAAGCCGCGGTCCTCGATGACGCCCTCAAGCTTGGCGAGGTAACTGCGCACGATGGGCTTGATGTAGGCGTCGAGCACGGCCGTGCTGGTCCGCTCGTACTCGCGCAGTTGGCGCGACAGGTCCGAGCTGATTGTCACGATGACGTCAGGCGCTTCGGCCTTGAGGATCTCGGCCATGCGCACCTCGTGCGCCGGATTCACGTAGGAGTGCAGGAAGGACACGGCAACCGCGTCCAGTCCCAGGTCCCGGATTACCCGCGCCGCAGCAACCGCGCTCTCCTCGTCAAACGGGGCTATGACCCTGCCCTCGAAGTCGAGACGCTCGTCGACCTCGACGATGTGTTGGCGCTCGACCAGGCTCGCAGGCTTGCGGTACTTGAAGTCGTACATCGGGACGCGGTCGGTGCGGCCGAGCAGGTAAACGTCGCGGAAGCCCTTGGTGGTCACGATGCCGGTGCGCGCGCCACGCCGGGTTAGCAGCGCGTTGAGGCCCAGCGTCGTGCCGTGGATAAAGGTGTCGATGTCGGCCATAGGGGCACCACCGGCCGCGAAGCCGTTCAGGACGCCCTCCTCCGGACGTCTCGGCGTCGTCGGTACCTTGTCGAACTTCAGCGCAGCCGAGTCGCCGTCCAGTGTCACCACGTCCGTGAACGTGCCTCCGACGTCGATCGCCACTCGCGTGCCACCTGACATGGGTCCGCCCTCCTGGTCGCGCCCGTTACACACTGTGTACGCGCTTTTGAATATGTGCAATGGCACTGGTTAGTGAAAAGACGAAAGTACTGGTTTGCGACAGGATACGAAAGGCCCGTTACGCAATCGTTATGGGGCTTTGGTGGTGATGGCTACAACTTGGCGGACCCCTCGGCCGAACCGGGCTCCGCGTGGCCGGCCTGCGAGGTCAGAGCCCAGCCCATGTGCATCTCGGTGACGAGCACCACCTCGGCCAAGTCGCGAGCCTGCATCGCGTCCAGGAGCCGGTTGTGCTCCTGCGCCGCATTGACGAGGAAGCCGTGCACTGCGATATAGGGAACCGCGTGGACGCGCGCCCGCGAGCGGAGGTCTTCCACCAGTTGCGTGAGCATCGGATTGCCGCACAGCCCCGTCAAGTGCCGATGGAATGCATCGTCGATCTCGACGAAACGACGGAGATCTCCCTTCCGCGCATGGGCCAGGATCTGCTTGGCCATACGCCGCAGTGGGACCAGCTCCTCCGTGGTGACCGTCTCGGCGATGCGACAGGTAGTCGGCACCTCGAGGAGCCGCCGGATCTCAACCGACTGGGCGATCGTCTCAGGCGACGGATCCACCACCAGGAAGCCCTTGCTCGGCAGCGCAACCACCAAGCTCTGCTGCACGAGGTCGAGGACCGCCTCACGCACCGGCGTCGCGGAGATGCCGAACTGCTCGGCCAACGCGGGCACGGAAAATGTCGACCCCGGCACGAGGTCGCCCGTGAACAATGCGCCACGCAGCCAAGTGGCCACCTGCTCACGCAGGCTGGGCAAGGGGTGGATGGGCGAGACACGGCTGAGGGAGGAACGCTCGGTCACGCCGCGATTATGCATCACTGGCTCCACCACTGTGCGTCCCAACCTGCGATTCACCTGAGTCACCCCGTCACCCAACGAGGACGCCGGACTTGACGACCACGCGACGCTCCGACTCCAGCCACAGGGCGTCCGGGTGCACGAAGGGATCGCGAGCCAGGACCACCAGGTCGCCGATTGCACCAGCCCGGATCGATCCGACATGATCGACGCCGAGAATCCGGGCGTTGCCCGACGTGAGGCTGCGCAGCAGTTCCAGCGTGCCCTGGACTTCGTGCTGAGCCTGCAGCCCCCGCAACTGCTCGACCTCAAGGTCGCCCATGAGGTCGGAACCGAACCCGACGAGAACACCCGCGCCAGTCGCAAGCTCGATAGCGTTCTTCCCCGCCGCCAGCACCTCCGCGTTCTTACGCAATGCGACCTCGGGCATCCCCATGTCGCGACCGCGCTCGGACATCGCCAGGTAGGTCACGAGGGTCGGGACCAGCACCGCACCGTGATCCGCCATCACCTGCGCGGTCTCCTGGTCGAGCAGATTGCCGTGCTCGATGCTGCGCACGCCGTTGGTCACCGCATGCACGATCGCCTCGGGCGAGTAGGCATGCGCGGCCACATACGACCCGCGACGACCGGCCTCTTCGGAGACGACCCGGATCTCCTCCGCGCTGTACTGCGGGATGCGGATCGGGTCAGTCAGCGACACCACGCCGCCCGACGCCATGATCTTGATCGCGTGCGCGCCGGTACGCAGCCGCTCACGCACCGCCACCCGCAGTGCGTCGACACCGTCGACCACCTCGGTGCCGTGCGTTCCGCAGCAGCACAGGTCGAGGTGGGAGTCCCGCGGGTCTCCATGGCCGCCGGTCTGGCTCAGCGCCGGGCCGGTGTAGTAGTAGTTCGGCGAGTCGATCAGACCCTCACTGATAGCTCGAGACAGGCCGATGTCGCCACCAGCAACGTCACGCACGGTCGTGAAGCCGCGCACCAACGCCCTGCGGAGCCGGCGGGCGCCCAGGATCGCCACGTAGCTCGTCCGGCTGGCCTCCATCTGCATCATGTTCAGGCTGATGCCGTAGGCGTGGAAGTGGTTGTCGATGAACCCAGGCGTGACAACTCGGTGCTCGGCATCGAGGATCGCGCCATCCCCGGCGAGTCCTCGGCCTACCTCGGCGATCACCCCATCCTCGATGCGGATGTCAGCCTCGACCAACTCGGCGGCCTCGCCGTCGAAGATGCGGGCATTGGTAACGGTGATCGACCCAGGCAACGGGGCCTCCTTCTGGAGCGGACAACGGGAAACCATCGGCTGCTCGGCGACTATATACAGATAGCCATCTGCCCAACAGCAGTTACGCAGGATTAGCCTTGATCCACCGGTGTTGATGGCCCGCTGAGTGGGTTCATAACGCGAGAATGCCCTTACGTACTGGGAGAATTGGACTTATCGAAGGTCCCAATCCAACCAGCCGGAAGGGCATCTCGCAGATGCAACTTTCTCACACTCGCACGGCCCGGTCAGCGGTGTTCGACAACCCGAATCTCGTGTCTTCGGCCGGGCTGGTCCCGATCCTGGTCCTGGCCCGGTCCGCGGGTCTTGCCTACTTGGCCGGTATGCATCTGAGCGTGCCGACCGACAAGGGTGCGAACGGGCTTGAAGGTCGCCTGGCTGGTGGCCGAGATGGTCGCCGGCGCGGACAGCATCGATGACATGGCACTGCTGCGATTTGGCGCGATGGTCAAGGTCTTCACCGGCGCGTACGCGCCTCGACGCTGGGCTAGTTCCTGCGCGCATTCATCTTCGGCCATGTCCGGCAGCTCGAAGCCAGCGCGTCGGGCGTCACCGGCTTCGGCGTGCCCGACCCAGCTGTCGCTGCTGGGCCCGCGCGAGAAACGCCTCGGCCACCACGGCGTCCTGCCGGGCCATGCCCACGCTCTTGAAGACTCGCGGCCGGTCAGGGGCGACGACAGGGCCGCGAACGAGTTCCGCGAGGTGCGTCGATGTCCTGCTCCGTGAAGGCACCCTCGCCGATCGCGATGACGATGTCGCCGGCCCCGCAACGCGGTGGCCCGGTCCTCCACGACGACGTAGGCGCGGCGCATGAGCGCGCCGGGCAGCTCGCGCTCCACGGGTGAGTGCGAGCCGACCGCGACGATTGCCGAGCCGTCGCGGGGCGAGCCGGCGAAGACGGGCGTCGCGGAGGCCGTCGCGCAGACGATGACGTCGGCGTCCGCGACGGCGTATTCCACCTCATCGGGGGACAGCGCCACGACGTCGATCCCGTCCAGGATGCCGGCGAGTTCACCGGCCAGGAGTCGCGCGCTCTCCGGCCGGCGGGAGACCAAGCGGACCCGTCGGATGGGCCACTCCGCCGCGATGCCACGCACATGGCTGGACGCCTGCGGCCCGGCGCCGAACACGAGCAGCTCGCTGCTGCCCGGGTCAGCCAGGGCGCGCAACGCCAGCACGGACGCAGCCGCCGTGCGCGTGTTCGTGAGCGCGATGCCGTCGAGGATCGCGCTCGGAGTGAGCGTCACCGCGTCGAACTGGACGTGCACACCCTGGATGCGCGGGCTGCCGGTGCACACCGCAGGATCGGCAACCGTGAGGAGCTTGACGCCGATGTGTCCCGTCGAGGTGCTCGGCATGACGAGCAGTTGCCCGTTGCCGACGCCGAGGATGCTGCGCGGCGGGTCGGCCCGTCGTTCCTCCCCCACCTGTGCGGCGCGCAGCGCCACCGCGAGAGCGTCGGCGCAGCCGCCGATCGAGACAAGGGCGTGCTGGTCGGCGGCCGAGAACCACGCCGGGTTGGTCATGCTGCTCCTACGATGCCCGCGCCGAAGACGACCGCCACAACCCGCCCGTCACTCATCGGCTCGCGGCTGCTCGTGCCAGTTCGCCCACATACCACGCACGTGCCCTAGGTGCTGCGCCATGATCCGCTCCGCGTCGCGGCGGTCGCCGGCCGCAAGGGCATCGAGCAGGGCAAGTCGCTCCTCCGACGAGCGACCGAGTTGGCCCGCGGCAACGAGCTCCTCCAGACCGTACAGACGCGTGTGCATGCGCAGCTGGTCGACCATGTCGACGAGCCGGGCGTTGCCGCCCACACGCAGGAGTGCGAGGTGGAACTGGTGGTCCGCCTCGATGTAAGCCACCGCGTCTCCCTTGGCGGCCAACTTCATCATGCGCTCCGCGATGGCCCGCAGCTGGTCGACCTTGTCAGGGGTGATGATCGTCGCGATGCGTCCCACGGTGGGCACCTCGAGGAGGCGACGCAGCTCGATCATCTCGTCGAGGTCCTGGTCCGTCGTCTCGACGATACGGAAGCCCTTGTTGGGGACGGCGACGATCATGCCCTCCTTGATGAGGTCGAGCATCGCCTCCCGCACCGGGGTCGCGGAGACCCCGAAGCGTTTCGCCAGTGTTGGGGCGGAGTAGATGACGCCTGACGGCATCTCCCCGGCTATCAGCGCCGCGCGCAAGGACACCGCGATCTGCTCACGTAGGCTCGAGCGGCTGGCCAGGGGCGGGTTGCTGGGGCTCTTAGGCGCGGTCACAGGGACAAGCCTTCCGAGAACGGATCGTCGGGGGCGAGGAAGTGATGCGCCGTTCCCTTGACCCGGGCCCGGTGGGGGCGCCGAGGCGGATCACGGCCTCCGGTATGGTCACCTCGACCATGCCGGACTCGGCCCGGAGGCGGCGAACTCGACGACGCGAGTCCGCTGCCCGGGCGGCAGGGTCCGGCATTCCCCGCGCGACCCGTTCGGCACCACCTCGTCGCAACCTGATTCCACCAGCCATCGCACATGCAGGGCATGGCGATCCTCGTCGACTCCGCCGTCCGGAGAGTGCGGCAGGTGGTCGCCGCGAATATGTCGCTTCACAGTTCCGTCACCTTCCAGCCTCCTCAGCCAGTAAAATATCACATTGCACTCGGGCTGGCAGAAGACGCGCGGGATAATGTAGGTTTTTGATGCTGAGAGCCCCTACCTTGACTCGAGCATCGCCCGGCCCGAGACGCCAGTGGCGTGGCTCCTCGCTGTTGGACCAAACCATTGGGGCCGGTCAGCGCGGTGACGTAAGACTCAACCGCCGGATCATCCTTAGATCCGGTCGTGTTTCGTCAAGTGTCCACCGTCCCGATTGCCAGTGACCGGACGCATCGGGACCGATTTCGGTGTCCGTGCGCCGATCCGCGTAAGGCAGGTCAGGTCCGCCGGCACCGCATCGCGTGCACCGGCGCCGACGACTTCGGCGACCGGGGCGCTCGGGCAGAGGCTCCGCCTTGCTCTGCGGCAGCCGCCATCTCGACGTTACGGCTCCAGTACCTGTTTGGCGCCAGGCGGCATGCCTGAGAACAGTGCACTCGCCAACTTGAAGCGGAGCGACTGGAGATCCTCCTGAGCGCGCTCGAGGTCGGCGCGGATCGGCCGCAACTCTGTCAACGATTGGGGTCCAGCGCCGTGTGTTTTTGGGTGTGGGCGGCCCAGCACGGCGATCAGCTGCCGACGGATGGTCGCGGTGGTGGCCTTGGCGTGGAAGACCGACGCGAGGGTGGGCGCCGGCGGCGCGGGTGAGGTTGAACGTGATCGCGGCCAATACCAGCCATTGTGACGGATCCACGGCATGTGAATGTGCTCCGACTCACGTCCGTGAAGGGAGAGGGCAGTCGGTCACTGCAGTCGGTCACCGTCACCGTGCGGATCACTACAGCCTGCGGTTGCTGGCCATTGATGTGCCTGCCATCTTCGGCGTCATACAGCAAGCTCTGGCTAATTCCTCGACGTCAGAGATCGGAGGAAGAAGGAGAGGTTCGCGGGTCGCTCGGCCAGTCGTCGCATGAAGTAGCCGTACCACTGGTCGCCGAAGGGTAGGTACACGCGCAGATGCTGCTGGTCGAAGATCAACCGTTGTTGCTCGGGGTCCCGGATGCCGTAGAGCATCTGGTATTCGAAGTCGGCTGCGGTGCGGCCGTTGTGGGTCGCGAGCTGGGCCGCGGCGGAGACGATGGCCGGGTCGTGTGAGGCCACCATGGGGTAGCCCCTGCCCTTCATGAGGATTTTCAGGCAGCGCAAGTACGCCTGATCCACGGCGGCTGCGCCCTGATAGGCCACCGATTCCGGCTCCTTGTATGCCCCTTTACACAACCGGATTCGCGATTCGGGTCCGGACAGGTCGCGACAGTCCGCCTCGGTGCGTTTGAGGTAGGCCTGCAGCGCGATCCCTAGGGATGGGAAGTCGCCCCGGAGTTCCCGGACAGTCGACAGGGTCGAGTCGGTCGTGGTGTGGTCCTCTGCGTCGATGGTGACCCAGGCGCCGACAGATTGGGCCGTGAGGCAGATCTTGTGGGCGTTTTCGAGCGCGATCTTGTGTCCATCACGTGGCAGAGATTGGCCGAGTGCCGACAGTTTCAATGACACTTCGAGGTGGCGGACCGATTCGTCGGCGGGCTGGCCGTCAGGGAGTTCGGACAGTGCAGTCAGCAGCGACAGGTACGCCGAGACGGTGGCGTTAGCCCGGTCGAGGTCGGTGGTGTCCTCACCCAGGTAGTCGATGCTGATGTAGCGTCGCGTATCGAGGATCGCGGACGCTGCCTTGATAGCGCCCGCTTCGGTTTCGCCGGCGACGAATCGATCGACGACCTTCCTGGTGGCGGGGATCTTGCTGATCGTCCGTTTGAGGCGCGGTGAACGCGCCGCGGCGAGCAGTGCCGGCCGCAACGGGTTACCCAGTTGGGTTGTTGCCATTAGTTGGCCTTCTTGTCAGCGGCGTCGGGGGATTGATGTGGGTAGAGGTGGTTGGTGGCAGGCACGAACGTCTCTTTGATCGTGCGCGCGGATGCCCAGCGCAGGAGGTTCTGCGCGGAACCTGCCTTGTCGTTGGTGCCGGACGCTCGTGCGCCGCCGAACGGTTGCTGGCCCACCACGGCGCCTGAGGGTTTGTCGTTGATGTAGAAGTTGCCAGCAGCGAACCGTAGTGCGGTGTTGGCGGTGTCGATTGCTTTGCGGTCGTCGGCGATGACAGCGCCGGTGAGCGCGTAGTCAGATCCCGAGTCCACAAGCTGGAGTGCCTGTTCGAAGGATCCAGGAGCGGAGTCATCGTAGACGTGCACCGACAGGATCGGTCCGAAGTATTCGGTCCTGAACGCATCGTCGGTGGGATCGTCCCCGAGCAGCAATGTGGGGTCGACGAAATAGCCGACGCTGTCGTCGACGCGTCCACCCGCGACAGTGGTCAGGCTCGGCGTGGCTTTGGCGCGGGCAATGGCGGCGGCATTGCGGTCGAA
>PKWT01000456.1 GCA_003132125.1 Micrococcales bacterium
CAGCACCAACGCCCACCACCCGCCTGGCCCTGCTGGACGCACTGAAACGCCGCCGCGCCTGGCGCATCATTGACGCTGTGAAACCCAAGCAGCTCAGCCTCCTGGCCCAAGTCAAGAAGAACGAACGGTTCCCGATAATCGCTCAGGGTCTGCATCTGCTCGCCGAGAACGTGGAAGCCCTCACCGCCGACGCAGAGATCCTCAACGACCGTGAGCGATACCGCGCTGGCGGGATCCTGACCTCGCTGGCGGCCGAGGAGGCCGCCAAGGCCATGATGCTTCTCGACCTCACCCGGATCGGCTGGGACAACAATGAGACCACAGCCGAGGTGTTGAAGTGGTGGTACAACCACTTGGCCCGCGGCCTGTACGTCCGCGCCTACGAGGGCAAGCCAGCCTCTCTCAAGGAAGTCCATGACTACATGGACTTCTACCGCAGGGAGCGGTACCTCGACGGACCCAACGACGTCGACTGGCTCTTCCACAACGAGGTCAGCCACCACCGGGAGGCTCCCCTTTACGTGGACTACCTGCAGAACGAGGACGGCACCGGCTCTTGGGCCTCGCCTGCGGACTACGCCTCGGTGTACCTCGACGGGTTCTCCTCTCCTCCGCACCAGCCAATGATCATCGGCGTGTTCAGCAGCATGAGCGCGGCCGGGCTGCTCACCGTGAAGGGCCTCAAGGCGACCCGGCAAGTCTGGGACGGCGTCGAGATCGACGACGGGACCCATTGGACGGTCGTCGAAGGCCTCAACCGTGCGACCCTGGAGAACCTCTACCGCGACCCGCCCCCGACCCTGCCGACAGATCCCGCCCTGGTCGCCGCGCTGCGCTTGGTGGTCGACGGCTGGGTCTTCCCGCTGACCGGACTGAACATGAGCGAGACGAAGGTCAGCCTTCAGGAGATCGCCCAGCAACGCGAGGACTGGCTCGCCGCGCAATACTGACCTCTGCCGCCTTCCATGTCACACGGTGCCCGAGTGGAAACAGTGGAGGAGCGACGATCCTGACCGCGGGACGGTGCCAGGTAGCGGCCGCGAGGTGTTCCGCAACAGCATGGTCTACCGGTCCGTCGGCCTCATCGTGCCAGGAGCCCTGTGCTCCTTGTCATGGGGTGGATGTATCAGCGCCGAGCCGGCGGTCGGCGATGCCGCGCAGGATCGGGATGGCCGCGGCCAGGGTCCGGCGCTCGTCGTCGGTGAGCGCTTCGATGTCGGCTGACAGCCGGCTCGTACCCTCACTACGCAGACCCTCCAGGGTGCTCCGGCCGTGATCTGAGAGCCGCAGCACAAACGCCCGGGCATCGCTGGGATCACGTTGCCGGAGAACCCATCTCGCAGTGACCATGATATCGACCAGGCGGGTCATGCTCGCCGGCGAGACACCCATCTCGATGGCCAGATCACCCTGACGGCACCCCTGGTCGTGACGGGCAAGCGCGGCGAGGGCAGCCAGCCGGGTGGGGGTGATACCGGACTTGGTCGCCGGGATCCGCAGGTGGTAGGCCAGCCGGGCAAGCTCTGTGCGCAACGACCCGGCGAGGCCGTCCGCCGAGCAGGGGCCCTGGTCGGCGGCGGCCGGGACGGGCGGGGCCGAGGTCATCGCAGGACTGCCTCGACCTGCACCTGCTCCTCGGCGGTGTCGGTGGGGTCTTCGGGGTGGACGTACTTCTTGCCGCGCAGCCACGACGCTGCAGCAGCGACCAGGCAGGCTGCGATGGCGAAGCCGAAGGCGACCACGAGGCCGTCATGGAACGGCTGGGAGATCAGCGACGGGAAGAAACTGCGGCCGGTGAGGTATGCCGCGTCGCCGGCCGGCAGGTGGTGGATCGCGGCGGGGCCCAGCAGGGACCCGATGGGGTTGTAGCCAAGCAGCGAGGCGAAGAGCACCGAAACCGGTGGCAGGCCGGCTACCTGTTGGGCTTGTGCCTGGGTCACACCGTGGGCGGTGAGCCCGCTGGCCATCGCCTGAGGCAGTGAGCCCGCCAGCCCGGTGACCATGAGGGAGAAGAAGATCCCGATCGAGAGCACCATGGCGGAGTTCTGGAAGGTCGTACTCATCCCGCCGCCGACCCCGCGACGATTGGGAGGCAGGGAGTTCATGATGCCCGCCCGGTTGGGTGAGGCGAACATGCCCATGCCGATGCCGTTGACCAGCAGGGCTGCGGCGAACGGCCAGTAGCCGAAGTTGACCGGCAGGAGCAGCAGCCACACGAAGCTCGCGGCGGCGATGAGCATGCCGCCGGTGGCGAAGGGGCGGGCGCCGAATCGGTCAGACAGAAATCCCGAGGCCGGCCCGGCGAGCAGGAAGCCGAGCGTCATCGGCAGCATGAAGATGCCCGCCCACAGGGGCGTGGACGCGAAGGAGTACCCGTGTCGCGGCAGCCAGATGCCCTGCAGCCAGATGATCAGGACGAACATCAGGCCGCCGCGGCCCAGGCCGGACAGCAGGCTGGCGAGGTTGCCCGCGCTGAACGCCCGGATCCGGAAGAGGTCGAGGTGGAACATCGGATGCGGCACGCGCATCTCGATGACGGCGAAGACGGCGAGCACGACGGCCCCGCCGATGAGGGCGCCGAGCACCCACGGGTTGGTCCACCCCATGATGTGGCCGGCATACGGCTGGATGCCGTACGTGATAGCGACCAGGATCGAGATGAGACCGACCCCGAAGGTGAGGTTGCCCCACCAGTCGATGCGGCCGTGGTGGCGCACCCCGTTGTCGTGGAGCTTGAGGTAGGCCCACACCGTGCCGAAGAGGCTGACCGGTACGGACACCAGGAAGACCAGCCGCCAGTCGATCGGCGCCAGGACCCCCCCGATGACCAGGCCCAGGAAGGACCCCGCGATGGCCGCGACCATGTTGAGCCCCAGGGCCAGGCCGCGCTGGTCGGCCGGGAACGCATCGGTGATGATCGCGTTCGAGTTGCCCATCAGCAGGGCGCCACCGACACCTTGGAACACCCGCATGACGATCAGCCACAGGACACCGGGGGTGCCGGTCATCCACGTCGCGGCCAGCAGGACCGAGAAGACCGTGAAGATCGCGAACCCGGCGTTGTACATCCGGACCCGCCCGTACATGTCACCGAGACGCCCAAAACTGACGACGAGCACGGCGGTGACGACGAGGTAGCCCATCATCAGCCACAGGAGGTAGCTCGAGTTGCCCGGCGCCAGCGGGTCGATGTTCAGTCCGCGTAAGATGTCCGGCAACGCGATGAGGAGGATCGAGGAGTTGATCGTCGCGATCAGCACGCCCAGCGTGGTGTTCGACAGGACGATCCACTTGTAGTTCGGTGCGGTGGTCTGATTCATTTGTGTCAAGCATACTAACTAAATCCCGAAGTCCGCTCCACCCACCCCAAATGAGGAACGACAACCAGTGATCAACGGTTGCCCGCGGCCGCCGGACTGAGGGTCTTCGCAAGCGGATCGGCGTTCTGCGGGAACAGGGTCAGGCCAAGACACAGGGGGCGGACACGAAGGCGGCCGCCGACCCGGTGTGACTTCTTTAGTGCGCTGTGGTGAGCCATTGGTCTCGGGTGAGCGGCAAGTTGCTGGCTCCGTGCTCGCCCTGCCGGACTGCGACGACTTGGTGGATGGTGAGGTTTCCGTGCTCGAAAGCGAGCACGCTGGCTGCGAGGTAGAGCAGCCATGTGCGTGCGCGCGATGGGGGGACGAGCCGCTGCGCGTCCTGCCAGGAGTCGCGCAGGTTGTTCACCCAGGCGCGCAGCGTCAGCGCGTAGTGCTCCCGCAGGGCTTCGACGTCACGCACCTCGAAACCGACCTGCTCCAGGGCGTCGAGTGTGGTGCTGAGCGTGACGACGTCCCCGTCGGGGAAGATGTAGCGGTCGATAAAGCCTGGCTGGTCGTTCGATGCCGGCGGCAGTGGTCGCACCGATGCGATGGCGTGGTTAAGAAGCCGTCCGCCGGGGCGCAGCAGATCCATCAGGGTTTGGCTGTACGCCCGTAGCTGGGCACTTCCCACGTGTTCGGACATCCCCACGCTCGAGATTGCGTCGTAGGGTCCGTCGTGCACGTCGCGATAGTCCTGCAGCCGGATCTGGACGAGGTCGCTAACGCCTGCCGCGTCGACTCGCTCGCGGGCCAGCGCCGCCTGCTCCTTGCTCACCGTGACCCCGACCACGCTCACGCCGTGGACGGTTGCGGCGTGAATCGCCAGCGAGCCCCA
>PKWT01000130.1 GCA_003132125.1 Micrococcales bacterium
GCTCCGAGCGCGCGGCCCTGCGTACCAGCACGAGGCTGACGGCTGTCATGCTGTCCACATGACGGACTCCTTCCCCAGTGACCTTGAAATCAGCCGTGCGGCCACCCTGCTTCCCATCGAAGAGGTTGCGGCCTCGGCAGGCATCGCGGCCGAGCACCTGGAGCGTTACGGCGCGTATATCGCGAAGGTCGCTCCGACCGCACTTGCCGCAGTGGCCGACCAGCCGAAGGCGAAGTACATCGTCATCAGCGCGGTCACGCCGACGCCGTTGGGTGAGGGAAAGACCACCACATCGGTCGGGCTGGCCCAGGGCCTTGCACTGCTCGGGCACCGGTCGATGCTGTCGCTGCGGCAGCCCTCGCTGGGCCCGACGTTCGGCATCAAGGGTGGCGCGGCGGGGGCCGGCTACAGCCAGGTCGGGCCCATGGAGGCCGTGAACCTGCACCTGACCGGCGACTTCCACGCGGTCACCGCGGCGCACAACCTGCTCACCGCCATGGTCGACAACCACCTGCACCACGGCAACGAGCTCGGCATCGACACCCGCACGATCGCCTGGCGACGGGTGATGGACGTCAACGACCGCGCCCTGCGCAACATCGTCGTGGGCCTCGGCGAGCGCATGGATGGCGTACCTCGTCAGGCCGGGTTCGACATCACCGCCGCGAGCGAGGTGATGGTGATCCTGTCGCTGTCGACCTCACTGCGGAACCTTCGCGAGCGCCTCGGCCGCATCGTCATCGGTTTCACCTACGCCGGCCTCCCGGTCACCGCCGAGGACCTCAAGGCGGCGGGTGCCATGGCGGTCATGCTGCGTGACGCGATCAAGCCCAACCTGTTGCAGACGTTGGAGCACACGCCGGCTCTGATCCATGCCGGGCCCTTCGGCAACA
The DNA here is from genome assembly GCA_003132125.1 of Micrococcales bacterium. Lineage (GTDB taxonomy): Bacteria > Actinomycetota > Actinomycetes > Actinomycetales > Dermatophilaceae > UBA4719. The sequence goes on from PKWT01000130.1 coordinate 894, forward strand.
TCGCGACCGGCAACTCCTCGGTCGTCGCCGACCTGCTCGGCATCCGCACGTCGGACTACCTCCTCACCGAGGCCGGCTTCGGATCCGACATGGGTGCTGAGCGCTTCTTCAACGTGAAGTGCAGGGCGTCCGGGCTGACACCGGACGCGGCAGTGCTCGTCGTCACCGTGCGCGCGCTCAAGACACACTCCGGTCGCTACCAGGTCGTCGCCGGCCGCGCGCTGCCGCCCGAGATTCTCGAGGAGAGTCCCGAGGACGTTCGCCTCGGCGCCCCGAACCTGTTGCGCCACATCGAGATCGTGCGTCGCTTCGGGGTGGCACCGGTGGTTGCCATCAACGCGTTCCCCACCGACCACGAGTCGGAGCTCCAGGCCATCATCGACATCGCAACCGAGGCTGGCGTCCGGGTGGCCGTTACCCGGCACGTCGCTGACGGCGGAAAGGGTGCGCTGGAGCTGGCTGCGCTCGTCGTCGAGGCAGCGAACGAGCCGAACTCGTTCCACTACCTGTACGAGCTCGACGCGCCGCTGGTCGACAAGATCGAGAAGATCGCGACGCAGATCTACGGCGCTGACGGCATCGACCTGTTGCCGTCGGTGAAGAAGCAGCTGGCGCGGTTCGAGGTGCTGGGCTACGGAGAGTTCCCCGTGGTCATCGCCAAAACGCACCTGTCCCTGTCGTCGGACCCGACCCTGCGGGGCGCCCCGACCGGCTGGCGGATGCCGGTGCGCGAGGTCCGGGCGGCTGTCGGCGCCGGCTACGTCTATGCCATCTGTGGCGAGATGCGCACGATGCCCGGGCTGAGCAAGCACCCGGGCGCCGAGCGGATCGACATCGACGAGGACGGCAATATCGTCGGCCTGTCCTGAGGCGTTCGGGCCGATAGTTGATGTAGCAGATCGCCCGGAGTAGTTTCGCGGGAAACCCATCCACCCCGAAGGGGTCCCTTACCTGATGCCCAGCGACCTATCCCCGCGACACGCCCCATGGTCCCCAGATGTGGCACTGGAGACGATCGGTGCGCACGCCGGCCAGCGCGGACCGTTGTTACCCGTGCTGCACGCGTTGCAGGAGACCTTCGGGTATGTCGACCCGCGTGCGGTTCCGCTCGTCGCAAAGACGCTCAACCTCTCGCGCGCCGAGGTGTATGGGGTGCTGACCTTCTACCCCGACCTGCGCTCGACGCCGCCAGGCAAGGTGCGGGTCCAGGTATGCCGCGGCGAGGCCTGCCAGTCGGTGGGTGGGCATGCCCTGGCTCGACACGCCACCAGCTCTCTCGGTGTCGACTTCGGCGGGACCACGGCCGACGGATCGGTCACCCTCGACGAGGTGTTCTGCCTGGGCAACTGCGCGCTCGGGCCCACCGTCACCGTCGACGGCCGCCTCCACGGCAGGGTCCTGGCCGCCGACCTGGACCGGCTGCTGAGCAACAGCGTCGTCAACAACGCTGAGGTCAACAACGCCGACGTGACCGGTGACCTGACATGACCACCGTCTATGTCCCCCGAGACTCCTCGGCCCGTTCCGTCGGTGCCGACCAGGTCGTGGCTGCCATCGAGCTGGAGGCAGCCCGACTCGGCGCCCCGGTCGAGGTCGTTCGCAACGGCTCACGCGGGATGATGTGGCTCGAGCCACTGGTCGAGGTGGTGAGCGCGCGGGGTCGGGTGGCCTACGGCCCGGTAACGCCGGACGACGTCGCGGGCCTCTTCGCTGCGGGCTTCCTCGACGGCGATGCGCACGAGCTCGGTCAGGGCCCCACCGAGCAGATTCCGTGGCTCGCGGAGCAGAACCGCCTGACCTTCAGCCGGGTCGGCGTCATCGACCCGCTGTCCACCGAGGACTACCTGTCGCACGGTGGGCTTTTCGCCCTGCGACGGGCCTTGGCGATGACCCCGCAGCAGATCTGCGACGAGGTCACGCAGTCCGGTCTCCGCGGCCGCGGAGGGGCGGGCTTCCCGGTCGGGGTGAAGTGGCGAACCGTGCTGGACGCCCAGGGTTCCCCGAAGTTCGTCGCCTGCAACGCCGACGAGGGCGACAGCGGGACGTTCGCGGACCGGATGCTGATGGAGGGCGACCCCTTCATGCTCATCGAGGGGATGGTCATCGCCGGTATCGCCGTGGACGCCCACGAGGGCTTCATCTACATCCGCTCGGAGTACCCCGACGCGGTGGCCACGATGCGCGCAGCCATCGAGACGGCATATGAGGCTGGCTGGCTCGGGTCGCGAATCCTGGGCAGCGAGCACGGGTTCGACCTGGAGATCCGCGTCGGCGCGGGCGCCTACATCTGCGGTGAGGAGACCGCGATGCTGGAGAGCCTGGAGGGCAAGCGCGGCGTCGTCCGTGCCAAGCCGCCACTGCCCGCGATCGAGGGGCTGTTCGGCAAACCGACGGTAGTCAACAACGTGCTTTCGCTGGCGAGTGTCCTGGTGGTCCTCGCCCGAGGGGTCGATTTCTACCGCGACTTCGGCGTCGGCCGCTCACGCGGCACCCAGGTCTTCCAGCTGGCGGGCAACGTCGCACGCGGGGGGATCGTCGAGACCGCCTTCGGGATCACCCTGGGACAGATGCTCGAGCGGTTCGGCGGGGGCACCGCCTCGGGCCGCCCGGTCCGGGCCGTCCAGGTCGGCGGCCCCCTCGGGGCCTACCTGCCGCCCACCCAGTTCGACCTGCCGCTGGACTACGAGGCCTTCGCCGAAGCTGGGGCGATGGTCGGCCACGGCGGCATCGTGGTCTTCGACGACACTGTCGACATGGCGGTCCAGGCCCGTTTCGCGATGGAGTTCTGCGCGACAGAGTCGTGCGGCAAGTGCACACCATGCCGGGTCGGCGCCGTCCGTGGTGTCGAGGTGATCGACCGGATCGTCGCCGGCCAGCAGCCCGCCGCCAGCATCGTCCTGTTGCAGGACCTCTGCGAGCTGATGGCAGACGGATCGCTGTGCGCCATGGGTGGACTCACCCCGATGCCCGTGCGCAGCGTGCTGCAACACTTCCCCGAAGATCTGGACCGAACGGAAGGTGTCCGGCCATGACTCTGCTCAGGGAACCCGACTACGGCACTCCCGCCCGTCCCGCTGCAGTGGACGCGGAGCTGGTGACTGTCCACGTCGACGGCATACGAGTGAGCGTGCCGGCCGGGACATCGGTCATGCGCGCGGCCGCACTGGCCGGCGTCGACATCCCGAAGCTGTGCGCGACCGACTC
>PKWT01000109.1:0-13224 GCA_003132125.1 Micrococcales bacterium
ACGATCTCGACCTCGCGCGCCAGACCCGGGTGATCGATCCAGTGATACAGGCAGCGCCGTTTGAGCGCGTCGTGCAGCTCACGGGTGCGGTTCGACGTCAGGACAACGACTGGTGGCTTGTCGGCGCGAACCACGCCGTACTCCGGGATGGTCACCTGGTTGGTCGACAGCACCTCGAGCAGAAACGCCTCGAACTCGTCGTCCGCACGGTCGATCTCGTCGATGAGAAGCACAGCGTTCTGCTCTCGAAGCGCCCTCAGGATGGGACGGTCGAGCAGGAACCGGTCGGCGAACAGTGAGGCTTCCAGCGCCTCTGTGTCCACGCCCTCGCCGGTCGCCTCAACCGTCCGCAGATGGAGGATCTGGCGCGGGAAGTCCCAGTCATAGAGGGCCTGGCTGGCGTCGATCCCCTCGTAGCACTGGAGCCGGATGAGGGGGACGTCCAACAGCAGGGCGAGGGCCTCGGCGAGGGCGGTCTTGCCGGTGCCCGGCTCTCCCTCGAGCAACAGCGGTCGTTGCATGGCCAAAGCGAGGTAGGTGATCGTGGACAGACCCTCGTCAGGCAGATAGCCGGTCGCCCGCAGTCTCGTCGAGACCTCCTGTGCAGACTCGGGTGGTTGCGCCATGAGCCCACATTAGGCGACCGACGTCTCCGTCCGGAGGTTCTTGCCCAGCCCGCCTCTCCGGTTCCGGTTCCGGTTCCGGTTCCGGTTCCGGTTCCGGGCGCACCACCTCCTCAAAGACGTCCTCGTAGACGCGCCAGTACCCATGCCAGGACGGCCATGGCAGCAGCGTTGACGCCAAGGATCAGCCAGACCGCCACGGTGATGCTCTGGTCGTAGGCGAACCCGAGCGAGGCACCCGCCGCCAGCAGTCCGAAGCCACGAACCAAGGCCAACCAGCCGAACGCGATGGAGCGTGCAGCGGGGACGACGAGCTCGGTGACCACGGCTTTGACGGTTGAGTCCATCACGCCGTGGACAAGCCCCCAGACCGCGACGCCCACCCAGATCAACGTTGCGTTCTGGGTGAAGGCGATGGCTGCCACACCGCCGGCAACCGGCACGACAAGCAGGACCTGGGGTCCAAGCCGGTCATAGAACCGGCCCATCAGCAACCCACTCAGGCCGTCGACCAGCATCGCCAGGGCGAACAACAACGGCACCTGCGCGGACGTGAGCAGATGCTGTGTCTGGGCATGGAAGGCCAACAATGGGAACGAGGCAATACCCAACGACAGCAAGCCAATCGTGCCGATGTACTGCCAGAGAAGTGGAGGCAGGCGGACCCGCGCGCTCCCGTCAGCGTGCCCCTCTGAACCCTCGCCAGGATCGTGCGGTGCCTCACCATTCGGCATCGGATCGTACAGTGCCTGATCGAGCAGTGCCTGATCGTGCGGCCCCGAGCCCCCAAGCTCGTATGTCAGTGGGTCAGGGACGCGGTGGCGCAGCCAGAACAGCAGCCCAAGGACCACGACCCCGGGCACGATCAGGACACCGAAGGCCAGGCGGTAGTTGCCCTCGTGCTGCGACAGCACGGCCGCCAGAAGGAGCGGCCCAGCCATGGCGCCGGCCTGGTCCATCGTCTGGTGGACCCCGAACGCGGTCCCTCGGCCGGTCTGCGTGGATGCATAGGACAACAGCGTGTCCTTGGCCGGTGAACGCACCGCCTTGCCAAGCCGCTCGGTGCCGTACAGAACCAACGCCGGGGCGATCACGTTGGTCGAGCCGATCAAGGGAACACTGAGCACGGTCAGCGCGTAGCCGGTGATCGTCCATGCCCAGTAATGCCCCCGGCGCTGGACCAGGTATCCCGAGAACACTCGTAGGCCGTAACCGATGAACTCCCCTGCGCCGGCAACGACCCCGACGACTGTCGCCGATGCCCCGAGCGTCGCGAGGTAGGGCCCGATGATGCTGCGCGCGCCCTCGTAGACCATGTCCGCGAACAGGCTGACCAACCCGAAGAAAAGGACGAAATGCCATGGCCGCAGCTGCGGACGACCGACGGTCAGCCGTCTCGACCCGTCTTCTGCCTGAACCATGCACCCATCGAACCAGCATCAGCCGGCGAATGGTGGCCGGTCAGGGCGCGGTCGTCTCAGGCGCCTCGGGTCCGGCGTCCGGTTCGCCGGGGAACCGCGTCGTGCTCGACGCGATCCATCCGGCGCTTGCGTCGGCGGTCGGCCCTTGCCTTGCGACTTCGGTTGACCGCCATCGCCCCAGCGTATGAGGTGATTCGCCAGGTAGTCAGGAAGAGCTGGCCGACCGGAAGTCAGCTGGATGAGCCGGAGAACTTGCCCAGGGTTCGGCGCTGGATCCGAAGGTCGTCTCGGATGCCGTAGGGCACCGGCAGATTGCGCGCCTCCAGCTCGGCGGTGAACGCCTCAAGTGCGACGAGCAGTCGAGTTCGTGCCACGTCGACCACGCTTGACGTGCCGAGCGGCGCCCGACGCGCGACCGTCATCGCGGCCCGCGCACTGGCGACCTCTTGGAAGAGTGCCGACAGGGGGTCACAGCCGAACGATGGGTCCGCCGCGGTGTTGGCATGCATGCGATAACTCGGTCTCTGTCGGTCGCGGACCGACGTCGGCCGACGATCTATGCCGGCAATATCGACTTTACGCGGTGGCTGGGCGCGCGGTGTCCGAGTTGCAGAATCTGAGCCGCCCGGGCTGAAGCCGGTCATCCGATCGGCTCGGTCCCCACGTCGCGCTCGTCACGCTCTGCCCACTCCAGCAGCGTGTCCAGGGCAAACGCGGCATCATCAATCCCCTCGTGCAGGTCACCCAGCGCTGCGAATCGCCCAGGAACCGTGGCAATGGTGCAGTCCTGCGGCATGACGCTCTTGACTTCATCCCAGGTGATCGGCGTCGACACCGTGGCCTCGGGCACTCCGCGCACCGAGTAGGCGCTGGCGATCGTGTGGTCCCGTGCGTTTTGGTTGTAGTCGACGAAGACCGCCCTGGGGTCACGATCCTTCCTCCACCACGTGGTGGTCACGTCCTGCGGCGCTCTGCGCTCCACCTCTCGCGCGAAGGCGAGCGCAGCCCGGCGTACATCTGCGAAGCCCCACCGTGGTTCGATCCGCACGTAGATGTGCAGGCCAGAACCACCTGAGGTCTTGGGCCACCCCACAGCGCCCAGCTCGTCTAGCACCTCATGGGCAACGTCGGCAACCCGGCGAACAGTGTCAAAACCGCACTCCGGCATGGGATCCAGATCGATACGCCATTCATCGGGCCGCTCGGTGTCGGAGCGCCGGGAGTTCCAGGGGTGGAACTCGACCGTGGACATCTGGACTGCCCAGATGACGCTGGCCAGCTCGGTGACACAGAGTTCGTCGGCGTGCCGGTCGTATCGCGGAAAGCTCACGCGCGCTGTCTCGAGCCACGGTGGCGCGCCGTGCGGCAACCGCTTCTGGTGGACCTTCTCGCCGCTGACCCCTTCGGGGAAGCGGTGCATCATGCACGGTCGCTCACGAAGTGCGCGAACGATGCCCGCTCCGNNGCCAGTCGCGGGCGGGCGCTCCAGTGCCCGGCGACATGCCTACGGTCATCTATATGATAACTTTATCAAGTGCTTATTCCGGCGAATGATGAAACACGCATCAGTCCCCAGGAAGGTCACCCGTGACGTCAGAGCCGATCTACACACTCAAGGCCGAGTTCTTCAAGACCCTCGGACACCCGGCGCGGATCCGGATCCTGGAGCTGCTGGCCGAGCGCGAGCACTCAGTGACCGAGCTGCTGCCCGAGCTCGGTCTGGAGTCGTCGCACCTTTCCCAGCAGCTCGCTGTCCTGCGCAAGGCCGGCATGGTGGTGGCCCGCAAACAAGGCAACAACGTGATCTACTCCATCGCCTCGAAGGACATGGCCGAGCTGTTGGCGCTGGCCCGCAAGGTACTGACCGGGCTGCTCACCGACCAGATGGGTCTGCTGAAGGACCTGCAAGCCAGCGCTCGCGCCGCGGCACGAGCAGGCCACTGATGAATGCGACCAACCCGACTTGCCAGGAGAGGGACCAATGAGCTGGATCGGCAAGATCGCTCGAGTCGGCCGGATGGTCGAGCCCGCACCGGACGCCCCCGAGGCTGCCGTTGCCCCTCCCACCGGAGTGACTGGCTCGCTTCAGCTGCGGCACGTGGACTGCGGTTCCTGCAATGGTTGCGAGCTCGAGATCACCAGCGCCTTCGCTCCCGTGTATGACGCGGAGCGTTTCGGTGCGCGATTGGTCGCCTCACCCCGCCACGCCGATGCATTGCTTGCGACCGGCGTCGTGACCCACAACATGCGCCAGCCGTTGCTCAACACCCTGAAAGCCATTCCGGAGCCGCGGGTTGTCATCGCTGTCGGCGATTGCGCGGTCAGTGGCGGCGTGTTCACCAAGGGCTACGGCGTCGTGGGTACGGTCGGCGACGTGGTGCCGGTGGATGTAGAGATCCCTGGCTGCCCGCCCACCCCCCAGCAGATCATCACCGCGCTGCGCAGTGTGACCGGCCGGTGACCACCACCATCGACGCCTCCCCCGCCGCGCCGGCGCTGGGTGAGGGCCCCCGTGCCGCGCGACGGTCGATTGACGGGCCCGCACTGTCCGGAGGGCTCACCGCGATCCTCGGAGCGATCGGCCTGACACTCGGGCTGAGCGTGATCTTCGGCGAGCCACGGCAGCTGCGGATCGGTTGGCTACTTCCCCTCGTCGGTGTTCGCCTCGATCTCGACCCGCTGGGGGGCGTCTTCGTCGCAGCGACCGGTGCCGTCGCAATAGCGGTCGGCATCTACGCCGTCGGTTACGCGAGACGTGAACACTGGGCTCGCTTCCCGCTGGTCACGCTCCCGCTGTTCGTGGCGGCCATGCTCCTCGTACCGGCAGCCGGCTCGGTGACAACGTTCCTGCTGGCCTGGGAGCTGATGGCGGCGACGTCTCTGATCCTGGTGCTCTCAGAACACCGCCGTAAGGAAGTCAGGTGCGCAGGGGTCTTCTACGCGATCATGACCCAGTTGGGCTTCGTGTTCATCCTGATCGCCCTGGTGGTCTTGTCCGCCACCGGGGGCGGCGACGCCTTCACCACCATCGCGGCGAACGTGGACAACCTCACGCCGGGCCCCCGCAACGCAATCTTCCTACTCACGGTCCTGGGATTCGGGTCGAAGGCCGGCCTGCTCCCGCTGCACGCATGGCTGCCCAAGGCGCATCCCGAAGCGCCGAGCCCGGTCTCGGCGTTGATGAGCGCGGCGATGGTCAACATGGGGATCTACGGCATCATCCGCATCGACCTCCAGCTGCTCGGCCCCGGCCCGCACTGGTGGGGCCTGACGCTCATGATCTTCGGCGCCGTCTCCGCTGTCTTTGGGGTGCTCCAGGCCTCTGTGTCCACCGATCTGAAGCAGTTGTTGGCCTACTCGACCACCGAGAACATGGGACTGATCACGCTAGCTCTGGGTGCCGCTGCGCTCCTCACGTCTTCGGGTGCGCCGACGGTGGCTGCCATCGCGTTGACCGCCGCGCTCCTGCACCTGCTCAGCCACGCTGCCTTCAAGACGCTCGGCTTCCTGGCAGCTGGATCGGTGCTTGCCGCGACCGGGCTGCGCGACCTGGACAAGCTCGGCGGCCTGGCCCGCCGGATGCCGGTCACCACCGTCATGTTCGGCATCGCCGCGCTCGGCGCTTCCGGCTTGCCGCTGGGCGCCGGTTTCGTGAGCGAATGGCTCCTGTTACAAAGCCTCATCCACGCCCCGCACGACAGCATCACCCTCGTGGCGCTGGCGATGCCCTTGTCGGTGGGCGCGGTCGCACTCACCACTGGGCTCGGGATCGCCGCCATGGTCAAGGCGTTCGGGGTCGGGTTCCTGGCTCGCCCCCGTTCGGCGGCCGCCGAGGCCGCCCGGGAAGCACCCAAGAGCATGCTCGCCGGAATGACGCTGGCTGCGGCTGCCTGCGTGATATTCGCGGTCGCCCCAGCCCTGCTCAGCCCCGCCCTGCAGCGGGTCCTGGCTGTGCTGCCTACAGTCGGTGGCGACTCCGCCGGTCCACAGATCGACACGATCCTGCGCCTGCCCGGTGTCGCCGGATCGATGTCGCCAGCCCTGCTCGCGGCCGCCCTGGCCATCGCGGTTCTGCTCGCGTTTGTTCTCGCGCGCTGGGGTGGGCGGCATCGTCCCCCCGTGATGGTGACCCCGCTGTGGGCCTCCGGCGCAGATTCGCTCAGCCCCCGGATGCAATACACCGCAACGTCTTTCGCAGAACCCTTGCAGCGCGTCTTCGATGACATCCTGCGCCCGGACACCAACGTGGAGGTCACCCACTTCGCCGAGTCGCAGTACTTGGTCGAGAGGGTCAGCTACCGGACTCTTATGGTCGACCCAGTGGAACAACGCTTCTACACCCCGGTGGTCCGCGCCGTGACGATCTGGGCCCAGCTGGTGCGCCGCGCTCATACCGGCAGCGTGCACCTCTACCTGGCATACGGCGCGGCAGGTCTGCTCATCGTTCTCCTGGTCGCTCGATGAGCGCCCTGGCAGTCGCGGCCGCGGCCCTGCAGGTGGTGGGCGTCCTGGCCGGCGCACCGCTGGTCGTCGGCGGGATGCGGCAGGTCCGCGCACGTCTTGAGGGTAGGGCCGGAGGCGGTATCGGTCAGCCGTGGCGAGACCTGCGAAAGCAGTTGCGTAAGCAACAGATCACACCGAGTGGAACCACTGTGGTGTTCGCCCTGGCGCCAGCGGTCGTGGCTGGCAGCACGCTGTTGATCGCCGCGATCGTGCCGCTCATCGCCCTCGGTTCACCGCTGGACTCGGCCGCGGACCTTTTTGGCGTCGTCGGCCTGCTGTTCCTGGGAACAGTCGCCCTGACCCTGGCCGGTATCGACACCGGCACCGCGTTCGGCGGCATGGGGTCGAGCCGCGAGATCACCATCGCCGCCCTCGTCGAGCCCACCATCCTGCTCGCCGTGTTCGCCCTGTCCGTCCCGGGAGGGTCCGCCAACCTGGCGGCCATCGTCGCCGCGACGGCGAACCACCCTGAACAGCTGGTGTCACCGGGGAGTCTGCTGGCCTTCGTTGCCCTGGCCATCGTGATCATCGCCGAGACCGGGCGGCTGCCGGTGGACAACCCCTCGACCCACCTCGAGCTGACCATGATTCATGAGGCGATGATTCTGGAGTACGCCGGTCCCAAGCTGGCACTTGTCGAGTGGGCCAGCGGTATGCGGCTCACGGTCCTGCTGGGGCTGGTGGCGAACCTGTTCATGCCGTGGGGTATCGCCGGGTCTGACCCATCGTTCCTCGCAGTACTGATAGGTCTCGTCGCGATCACCGTCAAGGTCGTTGTTCTGGCCGGTCTGCTTGCCGCCGGTGAGGTGTTCATCGCCAAGCTTCGGCTGTTCCGGGTGCCCGAGCTGCTGGCCGGCTCGTTCCTGCTGGCGCTGCTCGCGGTGACCGCGTCCTACTTCCTCGGCACCCCCACGAGCTGATCCCCATGACACCCACGCCACGACATGAACAGATAGAGCTCCGATGACCCAAGCCACCTTCACCGGCGTTCTCGATCTTGCCGCGGGAGCGTTCTTGCTGGCCGCTGTCCTCATCGTGTGGCGCCGCGAGCTGCGCGCCATGGTTCGGATGCTGGCCTGGCAAGGCGCAGCCCTGGCCACGATCCCCCTCGCTGTGGGCATCTACCAGGCGGACGCGGCTCTCATCATTGTCGGAGTCATCGTCCTGCTCCTGCGGGCAGTCGTCCTGCCGCTCCTTCTCGCGCGGGCCGTCGGCACCGAGGACCACGAACGCCGCGAGAGCACACCCCTCGTCAATACGACGACGTCTCTGCTGATCACCGCAGTTCTGACCGTCCTGGCCTACGCGGTGACCCGGCCGATCATCGCCCTTGACCCCTCCCCCGCCACCCGCGCCGTGCCGGCCGCGTTCGCCGTGATCCTGATCGCTGTCTTCATCATGGTCAGCCGGCGCCGTGCCCTGTCCCAGGCGGTCGGTTTCATGATGCTGGACAACGGGATCGCAGCCACCGCGTTCCTCATCACCTCCGGTGTCCCCCTCATCGTCGAGCTCGGCGCGTCCCTCGACGTGCTGTTCGCCGTGCTGGTACTGGGCCTGCTCACCGGGCACATGCGCCGCACCTTCGGCGACACCGACCTCGATCAGCTACGGGAGCTTCGCGACTGATGAACACCTTGCTTCTCCTGCCGATCCTCGCTCCGCTCGCCGCGGCCGCATTCGCTGCAGCCGTCGGCTGGCGGCGGCTGAGCGCCTTCGTCACCGTCCTCGCAGCGCTGTCGATATTGATGACCGCGGCCGTTCTCGGCTCCCAGATCGGGTCCGGAACGCGATTCGGCGTTGGGCATCTGCTGCGCGCCGATGCCCTCACCGTCACCATGCTCATCGTCATCGGGACGGTGGGCACCCTGGCCACCTGGGCCAGCGTCGGTTACATCAAGGCAGAGCTCGCCCACGAACACACCGACCAACGAGGCGCGAACCTCTACGGCGTCCTGGTGCCCATCTTCCTGGCCGCGATGTCGCTGGCAGTCCTGGCCAACAACATCGGCCTGATGTGGGTGGCCATCGAAGCCACGACCGTGGCCACGGCGTTCCTCGTCGGACACCGCCGGACCCGTGCGGCGCTGGAGGCGACCTGGAAATACGTCGTGATCTGCTCGCTCGGCATCGCGTTGGCGTTCCTGGGCACCGTCCTGCTCTACTTCGCGAGCCTGCACGCCGGCGCATCGAGCGGCACCGCCCTGAACATCGACGTCCTGCTCGCCCACGCCAGCCAGCTCGACCCCAATGTGACCCACCTGGCCGCCGGACTGTTACTGCTGGGCTATGGCACCAAAGCTGGACTCGTCCCGTTCCACACCTGGCTGGCCGACGCACACAGCCAGTCCCCGGCACCGGTGTCTGCGTTGATGAGCGGAGTCTTGCTGTCCGTGGCGTTCTCTGCGCTCCTCCGGGTCAAGTCCATTGTCGACCTGGCCCTCGGCACGGGATTCCTACGCGCCGGACTGCTCATCGTCGGTCTCCTGACCCTGCTTATCGCCGCGTCACTACTCGTGGTCCAGACCGACTTCAAACGGATGCTGGCCTACTCCTCCATGGAGAACATGGGCCTGGTCGCTGTTGCGGCAGCCGCCGGCACCAAGCTGGCAATCGCCGCGCTGCTGCTGCATGTTCTTGCTCACGGGATCGGAAAGACGCTGGTATTCCTCGCGGTCGGACAGCTGCAGGCCGCTCACGACTCCACCGCGATCCGTGACATCACCGGTGTCCTCGCCCGATCGCGACTGATAGGGGGCGCCTTCGCTGTAGGGCTGGCAGTCCTGCTCGGTCTGCCACCATTCGCCATGTTCGCCAGTGAGCTGTCCATCGCTCGAGCGCTGGCGAGCGCCCACCTGGAGTGGGCGCTCGGCGCCGCGTTGCTGCTCGTCGTCATCGCGTTCGCCGCGCTGGTCCGCAACGGCAGTCGGATGTTGCTGGGCCCACCGGACCCGAGCGCACCGACGATCGCCGTGCCGCGCTCCGTCGCCGGGGCACTCGTCACCGGTGTCACTCTCAGCGTTGCTCTGGGTCTGACCGCCGGACCACTCACCCAGCTTTTCCGCACTGCTGCCACCATGCTCGGAGCCACCCCATGACTGTCGACCCACCCATGAACGGCACACCTGTTGGAGCACACCGCGTGGCTCGAACCCTGGCACCGGTCAGGCTTCCGGCACAGGCCGCGTCATTGTTCGAGGAGGGCTTCCGTCTTGGTCTGGTCGCAGCGCACGACGACGGCGACACCTTGCGCGTGGTGTACCTGTTTCTCGCCGGTGCCCCCGACCGCCGCGTCGAGCTGGAGATCACGCTCCCGGCCGCCGACCCGCAGCTGCACACGCTGGCATCGCTGTCCTTCCCGGCCTCGCGCTTCGAGCGCGAGATGCATGACCTGTACGGGATCGTGCCCATCGACCACCCGCTGCCCCACCGACTGGTCCGACACGCACACTGGCCGGCCGGCTGGTATCCGATGCGCAACGAGGCAGGGCCTCCGCCCCCGTTCACCGACACCGAGGCCTATCCCTTCCTCGAGGTGACCGGTGACGGCGTCTATGAGATCCCGGTCGGGCCGGTCCATGCCGGCGTCATCGAGCCTGGGCACTTCCGCTTGTCCGTCGTCGGAGAGAGCATCCTCAAGCTCAAGGCCCGGCTCTGGTTCACCCACCGTGGCATCGAGAAGCTGTTCGAGGGGCTGGATGCGACCGGCGCGATCCATCTGGCCGAGCGGATCAGCGGTGACACCTCCGCCGCCCACGGTCTGGCCCACAGCCTCGCCGTGGAAGACGCACTGGGCATAGTGATGCCCGAACCGGCCCACCGGTTGCGGGCCCTGGTCCTCGAGCTCGAGCGCCTCTACAACCACGCGGCCGACCTTGGCGCGCTGGCCAACGACGCCGGTTTCTCCCTCGCCAACGCCCACGCGCAACGGATCCGCGAACGGCTGCTCCGGATCAACAATGCCACGACCGGACACCGACTGCTCCGCGGTGCCATCAGTCCCGGCAACGTCGAGCTGCTCAGCCTTCCGGACCCGTTGCAGCTCGCCGACCTCGCCGCCGACCTCGCAGAGGTCGCCCAGCTCACCCTCGGCAACACCGTCGTCCGGGATCGCTTCACCGGCACCTCGGTCCTCACCCGCGACCAGGCCCGGGACCTGGGATGTCTGGGCTACGTCGCCCGCGCCAGCGGCCTCGCCACCGACGCACGACTGGATCACCCCACCGTGGAGCTCCCTGTCAGCCCCATCACGAACCCCCATGGAGATGTCCTCGCCCGCTTCACGGTCCGCCTCGAGGAGTACGCCGCCTCCACCCGCCTCCTCGCTCATCTCATCAGCACTGCCGACCAGCTTTCCTTCCAGGTTTCGCCGGCGGAGGGGGCCGAGGGAGCCACAGTCGCTGAGGCCCAGCCAACTGCCGTGCGAAGTGGGGTCGGCATCGTTGAGGGGTGGCGAGGCACCATCGTCCATCGCATCGAGGTCGACCCGGATGGGCGCCTGATGCGAGCCAAGATCGTGGACCCGTCCTGGTTCAACTGGCCGGCGATACCCGTCTCGCTGGCGGACACGATCGTGCCCGACTTCCCGCTCACCAACAAGAGCTTCAACCTGTCGTACGCCGGTAACGACCTCTGAGCCAACCGCCCGCCCCCGCACCCAGCCCCGACAGGGTTGGGTTGTTCACTGACCGATGGCGGCGCAGTCGGCGACGACCTGGTTGGCCTGGGATCCCAGCGACTCCGCCGCTGCCCTGAAGTCGGTAGGCGCGTCAGCGCTGACCTTCTGGAGCGAGCCGACACTGTCCGACAGCTTCTGCAGGTTCTTGCCGATCGGCAGTCCTGCGTTCTGCTCGGCGAGAGACGCCACCTCAGTGGCGATCGGCTCCAGCTGCGCCGCGGCCTCCGCCTGGGTGATCGTGCCCTGGGCAACCTTCGTGCCCACATCTGCGGCACCCTGCGCCGAGCCGGCAAGATCGACGCAGACCCTGGCCGTCTTGGCCTTGTCGACAAGCGACAGGCCGCCTCCGGCAGCATCCCCGGACGTGCTGCAGCCGGTCAGTCCGGCGACGCTCAGAATCAGTACGGGAACAACAAAGGCAGATCCATATCGACTTTTCAGCATCAGTCCACTATTGCAGGAGGAAGTCGACCGCCTGTGCGGCGGTCCAGCCTCCGGGACGCTCCGAAAGCATCTGGGTCACGCCGTCAAGGTCCGCGCCCAGGGTGGCGATGGCGGCCTCCTGATAGCCGTCGCGGCGGGTCTGCCCCAGCCCCACGTTGGCCGTGAGCCCGTTACACAGACATTTGCGTCCCACCGTGTCGGCGAGGTCGCCGCCCTTGCGGACGTACATGTGGACGGGCTCGGCCGGGCACCGGTATCCCACCGTCCCGGGCTCCTTCTCGTAGGGCACGCGAAGGTAGCTCAGGTCGCACAGACGCGGCCGGGCGTCATACGTCTCCGGTTCCGAAAGGGATCCGGGCAGAGACGCGACCTTGAACGGGAACCCGGTCGGCGAGGCGAGTGCATCCGTGCGCACCACGAGCCGTCCTGCAGCCAGCTCGCGCAGCATCTCCTTGCGCAGAGAGGTCTCGATCCCGGACTCCTCACAGAGCGCGAACAGAGTGCCCACCTGCACCCCAGCGGCACCCTCCGCGAGAGCTTGTTTGACCTGCACGGCGGTGGAGTAGCCGCCGGCCAGCCAGAACGGCAGCCCGACCGCGGCGACCTTGGCCAGATCCGCGTCGTCACGTGGACCGAAGACCGGCTGCCCGTCGTCGTCCAGGACAAGGCGACCGCGCGGAGGTGCGTTGTGCCCGCCAGCGCGCGGCCCCTCGACGACGAAACCGTCGGGTCGGGTCGAGTCCTCACGCGCCAGATAGGCAGCAAGAACGTGCGCAGAGACGATCGCCAGGAAGAGCGGGCGATGCAAGGGGGCCAAACCACCGCCGGTGAGAGCCTCAGGGTCGATGCCGACACTGTATGCCGTCGTCGCCCCGTCGACGTACAGGTCGAGGGCGCACTTCTCATGACGAGCCAGGTGATTGAGGAGGCGAGGTATCTCACTGGGGATCCCCGCACCCATCAGGACGTAGTCAACCCCCGCGAGCATCGCACCATATGCGGCACTCGGCGTGGCCATCTGGACCTTCTCGAGGAAGTTGATCCCCACGACGCCGTCGTGACCCTCCTTGGCCAGCCACACCTCGGCGAAGTTGGCGACAATGGACAGATCCAGGTCGGTGCCGGTCGGATTCATGTGGATCTTGCGGACGGGCACATAGGACTGACCCGGTGTCCTACCGCCCTCGCGGAAGTGCCGGTCCAGCACTCGTTTTGCCATGGCGGGCACCGGGAACTGTTCGAGGGCGCGTCTGACGTCGCCATCCGCGTCGCCATCCTGAAGCCGCCGGGCGATGACCACATCCAACGCAGTCCCCGAGACGACGCCGAGCTGGCCTGCCTGCGACACGGCCCGAGCCATCTGCCAGGACGAAACGGCGACACCCATGCCGCCCTGAATGACGACCGGCCATGGGCCGTCCGTGGCCGATGATGGCCGGTCAGGGCGATCGCTGGTCGACAAGGGCATTCTCGAAACCTCCAACTAGCCAACTTACGGGAACGTAACTTACGTTACCGTAGGTTAACGATTGTTGGCTAATTCCGGCTGTGACCATGA
>PKWT01000109.1:13250-16864 GCA_003132125.1 Micrococcales bacterium
GCGGCGGCCGCGTGGCCGGCTGGGATCATCCGGTCCCTTGTCCCCCACACGACGAGAGTGGGGATCTGGACGGGCAGCGGTAGGTGATCGTGCACGCTCACGCTCTGGCCGCCAGGATCGATGACGGAGCGCGTTGTGGCAAGAAACGCACGTCGGCTCTCAGCGTCGGCGAGCGACGTGAACCCTCGCCAGGCCTCGGTCACATCCCTGCTCGGCTTCCAGCCAAGCCGGGACAGGCCCTCTCCCGCGGCTTCAACCTGTTGGAGCACCCATCTGGAAGCGATCAACGGCAGGACCCATTCGGCGCCGGGCAGGGTGGCCGATCGGAGCAGCGGGCTCACGGACCGTCCGAACCCCCCGCTGGCGACCAGGACCAGCCGCTCGACACGCTCCGGAAACAGGTAGCAGAACTGCATCGCAATGCCCCCACCGAGCGAATGTCCCACCAGCGTCACGCGATCGATGCCGAGCCGATCGAGCAGATCTCGCATGGTGGCGGCGTGCGCGCTCAGCGAGTAGTCACCCATCGGTTTTGCCGACAAGCCGTGGCCGTGCAGATCGGGAGCCACGATGCGGTGATCCGCGTTCAGTGTGTCGACCAGGTGGCCCCAGCTCCGGCTCGAGCTGGCCAGCCCATGAATGAAGAGGACGGCCGGGCCGTCACCGCTGTCGAGGTACGAGAGGTCGTGCCCGTTGGCCATCGCCATGCGTTGGTACTCCCTCGCCACGGCGCCTCCTTCTACCCGCCGGTAACTTAGCCAGCGTAGTCGACGGAAGGTGATGACAACCAGCACTCGGAACAACCTGGACGCGGACGGTCAGGGCTGACGTTCAATCGCGCCCGGTCAGGGCCGAGCGTGGATCAACAATTCACCGTGCCGTTGTAGGCCCGATGTCCGGATTGTAGTAGAAATGCCGTAAAAATGACCAAATGCTGACCGAACCTTTACCTTCTCGTGTACCTTTATTGACGTATCGATCCAGGAACAGCCTCCCGAGAGACAGGGGTTCAGCAGCATGAACGTTCTTGGTTTTTTGGGTGACCAGACCGGCTCCGTCGCTTCGACGTTCTTGTGGTTGCTCNNGCCGAGCCCGTTCATGTCGTCACTCCGTGCGGCATCCACGGCCACCGCTATCGGGCCCACCACACCGTGTGGCGCTGCACCACCTGCGGTGAAGGCGCACTCCACGAAGATGAGCTGTCCGACCCTGTCACGGTTGCTCCGGCGCCACCCAAGGCCGCCCCCGCATCGACGCCACGGGCGGCCTAGGCACTGAGCAGGTAGCTCGTTGCAGTCGCGTCCACTGACTTGTCGGACGCAACGCCCCAGCACGCCAGCAGATAGAGTCCGGCCCGTGGAACAGCACGTCACCGCCCTGCTCATCGCGACCGGCTGACCTGGGCGTGATCATGGGCGACGAAGNNGCTTCGCACAGCGCATCCTCGTGCACAGCGCCGGCACCGGGTCGGCCATGGACAAGCGTGCAGCCGCACAGCTGCTGGCGCACGGCGGCGACCCCACCGGATTCAGGGCGAGAGATCTCACTCCAGCCCTCATCGCCGAGTCCGATCTGATACTGACCGCTACCCGCGATCACCGCGGAAGTGTCGCTGTGATGTACCCCAAAGCCCTTCGCAAGGTGTGAACCTTCTGCGACTTCGCCGACCTCGACGGTGGGGTCAACGGGCTCAATACCCTTGTCGCGCAAGGTAACTCCGCGCAAGGTAACTCNNACTCGCGAGCATGGGTCCGCCAGTTCACCGAACAGGCCGCCGCGAGACGTGGGCTCAACCCGCCGCTGGAGCTCGGGCAGGCCGACATCGTCGACCCGTTCCGGCGCGAGGACGAGGTGTTCGTCACCATGGCACAACAGGCCGCTGGATCAATGCCTGCCGTCGTTCGCGCGCTCAGCCAGAGCCGGATGGAGCAGGAGAACGTCGCGCTCGACAGCGCCGACTGAGGCGACGATGGCCGCAGCGCGCGCGAGCCTGGGATCACTGCGGGCGCCGGCCAGGTTCTCGCAGACGAGTGCTGCACCAGCTCTCGCTGCCGCAGCGCCCATGAGCACAGCCACGCTCGCGTCACCACGGAGGTTGGGGTTGCCCGAGCGGGCCAGAACGAGGGCGAGCGCAGCGAGCTCGACGGCGACCTCAGCCACCTCGAGCGGGATCCTGATCGCCTCGTCGAGGGCTGCAGCGATGTCGTCGTCACGTCCAGACCGTCGTGCCCGAACGTATTCCGCGTAGACGGCCGGATCAGACTGCGACAAGGAAGCCGCCCTTGCGCGAAGCTCGTCGGCGCGTTCGGCAAACCCAGCTTGGTCACCTGCCGAGAACCGCGCACACATACCGCAGAGGGCCCCCGCGAGCGCGGCCACGACCCCTGCCACGACGCCCCCACCGGGCGCTGCCGTCCTGGCCGCCACGGCGTCGAGCAAACCCTGCAGCGACAGCTCCGCGGCACTCTCATCCATGAGCCTGATCCCATCACAACCGGCCGGCTGCAGGTGGGAAGCAGGTCACCCGACCGTGATCTTGATGTCCATGCCCTTGTCCTTGTGGCCGGGCACGGAGCACGACAGCTCGTAGGACCCCTTCTGCAGGGCGACGGTGAGCGAGCCGGACTCCCCGGCCCCGAGGGTTGGCGATGCCTTCGAGTCGACGCCGGGACCCTCGATGGTCAGGTTGTGCGGGAACGAGCCCTGGTTCTGGATCGCGAAGGTGTAGTCCCCCGGGGTGAAGCCCGTCTTGTCGAGGGTGATCGAGAACTCCTTCTCGACCACGCCGACGCTCGTGCCCACGGGCGCGACCGAGGAGCATACCGCGGCGCCGGCACCGTAGGCGGCCGGGGGGTTGGTGGTGCCATTGTCAGCGGTCGTACTGCTGCAGGCGCTGCTCAGAAAATGGTTGGTGAGCGGGCAGGCGACAGCGTCCCGGCGGAGCGAAGCGGAGCCGGGACGGATTGAAGCGGTGAGCTCGACGGCCGAGCTGGGTTAGGCGGCAGGCTCTAGGGTGACTTTGTAGCCGAGGGCTTCGAGCTCGCGAATGTGGTTGCGCTTCTTACGTTCTGGATTGATGCGGGAGTCGTAGTAGCCGGGGCCGAGGTCGTGAAAGTGGACGGCGTCGTCTTGAAGCAGGTACCAAACGATGACCAGGATGGAACGGCGCACCGCGACGATGGCCTTCTTCTTGCCTCGGCGGCGGGCGATGCGCCGGTAGCGCTCGCCCAGAAACGTGTTGGTCTTGCTCGCCCCGACGACGGCCTCGCCCAGGACCCGGGCAAGGTAGCGGTCCCCGTGTCCGGTGGCCCCGGTGCCCTTCTTGCGGCCGGCGGTCTCCCTGATTCCTGCGGCGAACCGGGCCCAGGACGAAAGGTGCGCCGGGGTGGGGAAGCGGGTCATGTCCAGGCCGACCTCGGCGATGATCA
Source organism: Micrococcales bacterium (assembly GCA_003132125.1). Classification (GTDB taxonomy): domain Bacteria; phylum Actinomycetota; class Actinomycetes; order Actinomycetales; family Dermatophilaceae; genus UBA4719. Next base: position 16,679 of record PKWT01000109.1, read on the forward strand.
CCGCTGCTGCGGTGGGACCGACCCCTGGGATCTGATCCAGGCGGGCCACCGCATCAGCGAAAGGGGCAAGGTGGGCCTCAATCTGGGTGTCGAGGTCGGCGATGTCTACGTCGAGGGCGTCGATGCGGGCGAGCATCTTGGTCAGCAGGAAGCGGTGGTGGTCGGTGAAGTGTCCGACGAACGCCT
>PKWT01000109.1:16928-17074 GCA_003132125.1 Micrococcales bacterium
CCGGAGACCCCGAAGATGTCGCTGGCCACCACTGACAGCTTGATCTGGGAGTCCTCGAGCAGCTTCTCGACCCGGTTCTTCTCCCGGGTCTGGTCGGACACCAACCCGATCCGGTACCTGGTCAGATCACGAAGCCGGCGGATCGG
>PKWT01000477.1 GCA_003132125.1 Micrococcales bacterium
GCAAGAAAGTACTTGGAGCAGAGGTAGCTGGCAGACGAAGCCCGCCCTACACCATGTTGGCCGCGAGAAACACCGATCGGCCCGGTTAGCGCAGACCCATCCGTCGACGCCCATATCGAGGTGTCAACGCGGCAGCACTCGCCCGCTGTCGGAAACTCACTCTCATAGTTCGCGCCGTGCCGTGAGCGGATACCAGCAGTTTGTCGCAAGCATTTGACACAAACGGTGCGAACGACGATCATCCTTCTTGTCGCAACCTTCTGACACAAGTAAGGGCCCTCATGAACGTTCGTATCGGTGTGCTCCTGGTTCCGCTCTTGGTTCCGCTCCTCCTGCTCGCGGTCTGGCTGGCTTGGTGGGCGCCGAAGTCTCGTCGCCCCCTTCAGCTCGATCCGTCACATGGCAGCGCCCTGCTGGTCGGGCATCGCAAGGCGGCGAGCTGGCGTTGGGCAGGACTCGGCATCGGTGTGGTCGTGGCCGCTGTGACCGCCGGGACCGCCACTTTCGGGTTGCACAACCTTGGGGCGATGCTGGCGCCAACGGTCTTCGGGCTCTGTGTCATCGCTGGGGTCGTCGTCGGGGAGCTCACGACTATCCCGCGGCGTCAGGGCGTCCGGACGGCAGCCCTCGAGACGCGAACCATCGGCGACTACCTGCCGCGGAGGCTCGGCGGGTTGGTCGCGGCGAGCACCGCCAGTCTGGGCGCCCTCCTGGTCACGACGACCCTGATGGGCTCCGCCGACGACCAAGGCCGGGCCGGCCGCAACCTGTTCCGACTGTGCAGCCCCGCAAGCAGTGAGAGTGCGGGACCGTGGCCCGGCTCGTTCTACAGCGTGCCGTTGGGCATCGCAGTCGTGGTAGGCCTTCTCGGGGCAGCCGTGGCCCTGCGCACCATCGTGCTGCGACCCCGCAGCGGGTCGGACCCCGACCTCGTCGCCGGTGACGACAGCCTGCGCCGCCGGTCGGCCGAAGCCGTGACCGCCGCGACGGGAGTCATGGTCGCCGCGTCGCTGTCCGGGGTCGCGCTCGTCGCCGCAGGCGCGCTCATGCGCTTCGGCTGTGCGCCCGCATCGTGGACCATCCTCGGCATCGCCCTGCTGGCAGTGGGGGCGCTCATGTTGCTCCTGACCGCCTGGTGCCTGGCCCTACTCCTCGCCGGCCGGCGCCTCCCCCCAGTGGAGTCGGGAGACACGGTCGTCAGCGGTCAGGCAGTCCGCCCATGAGCTCGGCTCTCACCATCACCCCTGATGACCCGACCCCGCCCTATGAGCAGCTCCGCCGTCAGCTGGTCGACCTGATCGAGGCCGGACAGCTCATGGAGGGTGAGCGACTCCCGCCCCTGCGGCAGCTGGCCGGCGACCTCGGGCTGGCGGTCGGCACCGTCGCCAGGACCTACCGCGAGCTGGAGGCGGCCGGACTTGTCAGGTCCCGCCGTGGCGGTGGGACCAGAGTCGCCCCGCCTGCGCCCAAGCCTTCCCCCCGGGAACGCCAGGCTCGCCTGGCCGACCTCGCCGCGGCATACGTCATGAAGGCACGTGCCCTGGGCGCGAGCGACTCCGAGATCACCGGCGCGGTCTTGCCCAATCCGTCTGAAAGGGGCCACCCCCTCGCGGGACAGCCGGCCAAGTTGGCGCGGTGACCTCCACCTCCGAGCGCGGACGGGCAGCTGCCTTAAGGCGTTCGCAGGCAAGGATTCGCCTCCTCATCGCGGTCCGGCGCGCCGAACGCCAGACAGTTGCTCCGACTCGACGCGAAGAGACGACCCGGTCCCTGCCCACGTCGATGGCCCGAAGAACATCACCGACAGCACAGTCAAGAACCACGCCCCGTGCGGCCGCGCCGCTCTCAGCTTCACCAATCGCGGGTCAGGCAGTGGGTCTGGAAGTGAACGCCGCCAGTTTCGCCATGCTTAAGGCTTGTGGCTACCTATAACCGGGCGATATCATCCAGTTATGCGTAGTGCAGCCCCGGCGCTCATGCCGATCTTCCGGTCACAGCATCAGGCAGCGCTGCTCGCCTGGCTCCTCCTTCACCCTGATCACGAGTACACCCTCACGGAGCTTGCGAAGAGACTCGTGGTGCCGCTGACCACGCTCCAGCGTGAGGCGCAACGTCTTGTGGGGGCCGGGATCCTGCAGGACCGCACCCTCGGTCGTGCAAGGCTCCTGCGCGCGAATCTGAGCAACCGAACTGCAGCTCCACTCACTCAGCTCCTCGAAGTCACCTTCGGACCGGAGACGGTCGTCGGTGAGGAGTTCGACCTGACCAACGTCGAGCAGGTCCTGATCTACGGCTCGTGGGCTGAGCGGTACCACGGAACGCCCGGTTCTCCGCCGAACGACGTGGACGTGCTCGTCGTCGGAAACCTCGACCGGGCCGACGTCTATGACGCAGCCGACCGGGCTCAGGTGCGTCTTGGCATGCAGGTCAACCCAGTCATCAGGACCCCTGAGCAATGGGCCAACGATGCCGACTCGTTGGTCCTCCAGATCAAAGCCTCACCCATGGTTGACGTCACCGCACAAAGCGGGGGCGAGTCATGAGCCGCTGGCCCCGAGGTGAAGCCTAGATCGAGGAGCTGATCGCCACCAAGCAGCTGCAGCAAGTCATCGGGGGACAGGCCAACGGCGCACACCTATTACAGAAGGCCTCGCGCACCCTCGAGACAGCAGGCGAGATTGCCGACCAGGACCCTGACAGCGCATACGTCCTCGCCTACGACGCCGCCCGGTACTCCGGCACCGCGATCCTTGCCCACCAAGGCCTGCGCCCAACAACGTCAGGCGGGCACTATGTAGTCGAGGTGGCTCTTCGTGCCCAGTTCGGCGACGGGTTCCGGCCCTTCGGAGCAATGCGGAGACGACGCAACGAACTCGAGTACCCCAGCGGGCCCTCCGAGACGACCACCAAGGATGAGGCACGGAAGGCGATCCAGGACGCAGAGGGGCTGCTGCTGGCTGCTCAGCAGTTGCTACCCACCCTCTCAATCTTCTGACTCGGACCGGATGCCGATGCCGAAAGGCCAGTTCAGACGTGGAGTCTGTGGCCCGCGCAGGCCCGCGGATCGTTTAAAGCGTCGTTAGAGTGGGTCTAGATCGAACGACACCCGGAGAGGTGGAGGTCACGAATCCCATACTGCTGCAACGCTTTTCGCGTGTGGAGCGGGTGACGGGAATCGAACCCGCACTGTCAGCTTGGGAATCCGATATGGACCTGCGATCCGTGCTCACGAGCCGGATATGACGTAGCGGTGAGTGACCTGACTTGACCCTGGCTAGTTGCACGCGGACTGCACGATGCCGCCAAGGTCTGACTCACTTCGTGCCACTCGGTCATACCGGGTTATACTTTGGGGATGAAGACCGCGATCTCGGTACCTGATGAGACCTTCGAGAAGGCGTCCCGTCGTGCGCACGATCTGGGGATGAGCCGATCGGAGTTCTTCTCCCGAGCTGCAGCGCGATATCTGGACGAGCTCGATGCCGAGTCGGTGACCCGCCAGATCGACCTGGCCGTTGCCGCTCTAGCAGAGCGAGATGACTCCGCAGCGGATGCCGTTGCCGTGGGGCGTCGGGTCCTGGCTGACGCTTCGGGCGACTGGTGATCGAGCGGGGTGGTATCTACTGGGCAGATCTGGGCGCGCCGGCCGGATCGCGCCCGGCCAAGCGCCGGCCGGTGATGGTCATCTCGGCAGAGACCTACAACAACAGCCGGCTGGCCACGGTGCTGGCCGTCGTGCTGACATCGAACACCGACTTGGCCACGATGCCCGGCAACGTGTTCCTGCCCGCCGCTGCGTCAGGGCTACCCAAAGACTCGGTCGTGAACGTCACCGCCCTGGTCACTCTCAATAAGGCGGATCTGTCCGAACAAGCCGGCCAAGCACCATTGGCGCTGCTGCGCGAGATCGATCGCGGCCTGCGACACGTCCTCGATCTCTAGTCGATCAACGCCCGGACGGGGACGGTCGGCAAAGGGACAAGCGCCAAAACAAACGCACTCAATTGCTTGATGAGCGGTCGACCCTGTCCGCGACATGGGGTTCTGCTCTCGCGCACCTTCGGTGCTGCTGAACGCCGTACTTCTCCGACGAAGGTACGGTCATGTCGTGAAGGAGCGGCTGACCGGCTAAGAGCGTCAAGGGCGTTGGTCGAGGGCGTTGTCAGTGCGCATTGACGGGAGGTCATCATGGGCTGGGTGTGGCTTGGAGTGGCGATCACGGCGGAGGTCACCGCGACATTGGCCCTGCGTGCCAGTGATGGATTTACTCGGTGGTGGCCATCGGTGGTAGTCGTCGTCGGCTACGGCGCCGCGTTCGTCTTGCTCAGTCAGGTTCTCAAGACGATCGGCGTGGGGCTGGCGTATGCCACGTGGTCAGGGTTGGGCACGGCTGGGGCTGCGGTCGGAGCCTGGCTGTTGTTCGGCGAACGATTTAGCGGTCTGGCGATCGTCGGGATCGCCCTGATCATTGTAGGCGTCGGTGTGCTGAATCTGGCTGGGACCAGCCATGGTTGACCTCTGCCGCAGGGTTGACCCACGCAGTGGTCGCCGGGCTCGAATTGTCTGACGACCTCGCTTGGCGAATCTCCCAGCGGTTCGCGTCGAAGCTGGGATTCCTCATCCTCACGTGACACACATGAACACAAGACCGACAGTGGTCGCCCTGGGATCATGAGGCAGAAGTCGGACCGCCAATTGGACCATCGCTGCAGCCGATCGCTGCTACGACGCAATATCCGCTTCCGCGATGGGCGTGTGGTCGTGTTCGGTGATGGATCGCGCTATGGGTCTTGGTTTCCGAGGACTAACTTCTTGGCGCGGGGGAAGTGCCCGGCGTCTGACCTGTTGGGGAGGGACTCTTTCGACCGGTCGGGAGGAGAGTGACGCCCCTGGATGGCAAGACCGCACCGTCAACGTGCACCCCGTTTGATGTGACCAGCCAGTACCGCCCTGCGGGCAGGATCTGGATGGTCTCCTGCCCTTCGTCGATCCCGAACTCGTGGGTCACGTTTGTTACGTGTCCGCTTGCCGGAACGTAGACAGGCATCCGGTCGGGGTTGCCGACATACACCGCAGTGGATCCGACCTTCAGATCGAGCACTCCGCCGTAGGAGAACCCGTCCGCGGCGAAGACAAGCTCGGACAGCCAGAGTGCCACCGTCCCGGCAAGGGCGATCCCGCCAACAGCCACAGCCAAACACCCTCGGCGCGCAGAGTGTCTGACCTGCTGGGCGTGAACTTCCGGCGACTGCTTCCCATACTGCACATCCTCTTTTGCGAGGTGCGCAGGAAACGGTGTCACGGCCAGACCGTCACCGGCGAGCCTCATCTGATGGTCTACCGACCCTGCTTCGAGTGTCGCCACGGTGCGGGTCGTGGGCGGGGTCGTCTATGAAGCCCTCCCAGCCGTGAAGGCTACCTAGGCCGAAGGCCACCTCGAGGTTGTGTCGAGTGCAGACGACCTCGGGGGGGCCGTACGACACGACCCGGCCGCTGACCAGGATCACGTGGTCGGCCACCCGAGCCTCATCCAGGTCGTGCGTGGTCAGCACCACAACTCCCCGATCACGGCCCTCGCCGTGGATCAGCGCGTCGATGGCCCGCGCGGAGACCAGGTCCAAACCGGTGAGCGGCTCGTCCAGGAGCATCACCGAGTGGTCTTGGGCGAGCCCCTGGGCCACGTAGACGCGCTGCCGCTGCCCACCGGAGAGCTCGTGCAGGTGTCTGCCGGCGAGGTCCTCGATCTCCATACGGCGCATGGCTTCGGTGACCCGCGCGCGGTCCTCTCGAGCGAACCGGCGGAAGAAACCCACGCGAGGGTATCGGCCCATCCCGACGGTCTCCCGCACCGTGATGGGCGTCGATGGGGGCACCACCGTCGACTGCAGCACGTAGCTGATCTCATCGCGAGCCTGCTTCGGTTCCCGGCCCAGAACCTGCAGCCGACCCTCGGCGACCGGAACCAGTCCTGCCAGGGCGTGCAGCAACGTCGACTTGCCCGAGCCGTTCGGGCCGATGACCGCGGTGACCCCCTCCAACGGGATGGTGAAGCTGGACCGTGCCAGCGCCGTGTGGCTGCCGTACCTGAGCACGACATCTGTCGCTTCCGCCAGCAGGCCCCCGCCCGGTCCGTCCACCGGCGCGCCGGGTTCGGGGCTCATGGAGCCCCCGATTCGCAAGCAGCCCCTGCACCTTGGCCCACCGGCCCTGGGGTGTCCTGGTTCGGGCTGGTCCGCCATCCCGCACGCACCGTGGTCCAGGTCAGGGTGAGGAAGAAGGCCACGATCGGCACCAGCGCCATGGTGGCAGATCCTGCCGTCCCGAGGTGGTAGCTGAGCAGGAGACCCAGCCACACGGACACGACCGAGAGTGCTGCCGCGATCGCCATCATCCGCGGAACGGTCCGGACCACGAGTGCGGCGGTGGCCGGCGGGCCGACCAGCAGGCCGAACACCAACAGGGTGCCGACCGACTGGAAGCTGCCGATCACCGCAGCCGCGATGAGCACCAGCAGTACGGCGTGGGCCCTGGCCGGACGCATCCCCAACAGTTCTGCCTTCTGCCGGTTGAACGACAATGCGAGGAACGGCCGGTACATCACGACGGAGGCGACGATCACCCCCACCCCCAGGACTGCCTGCTGGACCAGGTCCTGCTGGGTCACCCCCAGGGCATCGCCGAAAAGGATCGTGGTCAAGCTCCCGGTGTAGGAGTTCACGCTGGAGATGATGACCACACCGAGCGCAAGCATTCCGACGAACAACAGCCCGATGGCGGTGTCCTCGGTCAGCCGGGTCTGCCGGCTGACGATCTCGATCCCGGCGACCATGACGGCTGCGGCCACCGCGGCTCCCACCGCCGGGCTGATGCCCAGCACCACCGCGGCGGCGATCCCCGGGACAACGCCGTGCACGAACGCGTCGCCGAAGAAGCTCATGCCTCGTAGGACGAGCCAGGTTCCGACCACCGCACACATGAGTCCGGCCAGGACGCCACCGAGCAGCGCGCGTTGCTGGAACCCCAGGGCGAACGGTTCGATGAGCCACTCCAGCATCATCACAAGATCACCCTAGCCAGCGAGGGCGCCGGCGATGCGATGTGCATCAGTCAGCATCATCGCCTGGTAGGTATCGGCGCCGGAGCCGGCCGGGCCCAGGCTGCCCACGTAGAGGTCCACTACGGCGACCTGCTGTCCACTCTCTCGCGCCAGGGCGTCGACCAACACCGTCGGGTTGGCGGTGTTGGCGAAGATGGCTTTGACCCCGGCTGTTCGGATCGTCTGCGCGAGGGCGGCCAACTCCGAGGAGCTCGGCTGCGCCAGCGTCGACCCACCGGGGATGACGGCGCCGGCGACGGTGAAGTCGTAGGCACGGGAGAAGTAGCCGAAGGCGTCGTGGTCGGTGACCAGGATCCGCGACGCTGCTGGGACGCCGTCCAGGATGGCCCGCACCTCAGCGTCGGTGGTGGTCAGTGTCGCCGCGACCTTCTTCCCACAGTCGGCGTAGGTCGCGTCACCCGTCGCCTTGACGAGCTCGTCCCCGATCACGGTCGCGGCCCTCGCCATCCGGGACACGTCCATCCAGACGTGAGGGTCCTTGGAGCCGGATGAGCCACCGAAGGGCTGGGGATCCAGGGCTGGACCCACCTCGAGAACCGTGGCGCCGTCCTCACGCGCCGTCGCCAACGCGGATGTCAGGCCCTCTTCCAGGCCGAGGCCGTTGGTGACCACCAGTTCGGCCTTGACCATGGCAGCCACATCGGACGATGACGGCGAGTAGTCGTGCGGATCGGCCCCAATCGGCATCAAGGTCCGGACCTGGCCACCACCGCACGTCATCACCTGGCCGACCACATTGCCCAAGATCGTGGTCGTAGCCACGACCGAGACCGAGCCCCCGTTCGACTTGGCTGATCCCGACCCAACCGTCCCTGCACAGCCGGTCAGGACGAGCACCACCACAGCCGCACCCGCTGCCTGACGCGCCCTCAGCCAACTGGTCATCACCCCACACTCCTTCGCCACATATCCTCGACCCAATTCCGAGGCGCATGCTATCGTCAATAGTAATGAGAACCATTATTAGCACGAATGCTGTCGGTGAGCAATCGCACCCCAGCCCCAGCTACCGTCTAGGCATGGCGACCGGAACTGGCCATCCCACACCTCGACCCACGCGGCAGCGCCTCGCTCTCGCTGACATGCTCACCCAGCTGGACGGCTTCCGAAGCGCCCAAGAGATCCACGCTGCCATGCGAGCACGCGGTGACCACGTCGGGCTCGCCACGGTCTACCGGAATCTCGTTCTCATGGCGGAGACCGGCGAGGTGGACGTCCTCACCCGCGAGGACGGCGAGCAGGTGTATTTCCGGTGCTCACGCCAGCACCACCATCACCTGGTCTGCCGGTCGTGCGGGCACGCCATCGAGATCACCGGTCCAGCCGTGGAACGATGGGCTGATGCCTTGGCCGAGCAGCATGGGTACACCAACATCAGCCACACCCTGGAGGTGTTCGGCCTCTGCCCGAAATGCTCGTTAACGGTTCCCCCACACACTGACGGCCCGCCATGACGCGCGCGAACAGGAGTCGGGCAGGCGCCTATCGAGATGGATCAGGTGGCGGACGCCCGGAAGATGCTACCGATCGATGCATCCAGGGCGGCGTTGAACTCTTCGTCGCTCTGCGCGATGGTGAGACCTTCGGTGAGCGCCCGGGAGAAGCTGGCAACAACGCCGTGGTGGCGGGCCAGGCGGGCGTTGGCCTCCTCGCGGGTGTACCCGCCAGAGAGGGCGACCAAACGCAGAACGTTCGGGTGGGCCACCAGGTCGGCATAGAAGTCGTCGACCTCGGGGAGGGTCAGCTTCAACATGACGTGCTGGTCCGCGGTCAGGGTCCCCAGCTGTTCGAAGATGGCAGGCTTGAGCAGCTGCTCGGCCTCGACCTTGCTCGGAGAGTGGATGTCGATCTCGGGCTCGAGGATCGGCACCAGGCCAGCAGCCAGGATCTGACGACCGACCTCGAACTGCTGGTCGACCACCTTCTGCACGCCCATGCTGTCGCCGAGCCTGATCACCGAGCGCATCTTGGTCCCGAACACGCCCTTCTCAACAGCCCGGGCCAGCAGACCGTCGAGGCCGGGCATCGGCTTCATCACCTGGGCACCGTCGGCCTCGTCGGCCAGGCCCTTGTCGACCTTCAGGAACGGAACGACGTTCTTCACGTTCCACAGGTAGTCGGCGCTGCCACGGCCCTCGATCTGGCGGTCCATCGTCATCTCGAACAGGATCGAGCCCAGGATACGGTCGCCGCCGAAGCTGGGGCTTGTGATGATGCGCGTGCGCATCGCGTGGACGAGGTCGAACATCTCCGCGTCTCCGGAATAGGCGCCATCCTCGATTCCATAGAGTCTGAGGGCCTTCGGGGTACTGCCCCCACTCTGGTCGAGAGCTGCGATGAAGCCAACGTCGTCCTTGACCTTGCTGAACTGCAGTCCGTTCATGGGATCGACCCTCTCGTCAAGAGCTGCACGTCGCCACGAAGCACTTCAATCAGCATGGCACAGGCACGAAGCTGCCGTCCCTTCATGCCGGCCTGCGGCCAAGTACTCGGACGCCACTGCGGGAGCTCGTGGCCCCCGACGCGGGCTCGGTATACGTTGATGAGTGCGTCGACGGGAGTCTGAGTCGCCCATGGGGATCCAGCTACCGTGGTGGGGATGATGCCCCCCGCCATCGCGTTGCTGCTTGCGGGGGCGGCCGCGTCGGCAACCATGGCCGGCTGGCTGATGGCTACGAGGGGGCGCTCGTGGCCACCGAAGGCCTTCGGTGCCGCACTGCTGCTCGCGGCGCTCGCGATGATCCTCATCAGCGGCTTCGAGCTGCTCCCCAGCGCGATCGCCGGCGGATTGTCGGTGGCCGCTGCAGCTGCCTGGGCGTTCGCGGGCGGTGTCATCGTGGTGGCGCTGCAAAGCTTGGCCCGCCGGTTCGGACTGGGTCACAACAGACTCAGCCGCAGCGCCACCCTTATCGCCGTGGCAATCGGCCTGCATAACATCCCCGAGGGGGCCGCGACTGTGGCCGCCGCACAGTTGTCGGTGGAAGGAGGCGTTGTGACGGCGCTGGCGGTGGGCCTGCACAACGTCCCAGAGGGCATCGCTGTCGTCGCGCCAGTCATGGCAAGCGGCGGGTCGCGCGCGCGTGCCTTCTGGTACACCTGTATCGCCACCGGCGGCGAGATACTGGGCGCTCTGATCGCGCTGGCATTCGCCGAGGCCCTCACCCAGACTCGTGTCGCCGCTTTGCTCGCCTTGGTCGCCGGGCTCATGATCACGCTGAGCGTCGTTGAGCTAGCCCCGTCCGGGTTGACCCTGCTACGACGCGGAGGCGGAGGAGTACAGGCGCGGTTCGACGACGACCCCGGCCCCTGACCGCGGCGACCCCCGTTTACGTCGACACGACCTGCGATCGTGGCCGATTACGCCTGCTCCGGCGTTCGCCCTCAGCTGTCGGCGCCAACACGCTTTCAGGGTGCCGGAGGCCGTTGATCTCGGTCCTCGCCCAGGTCGAAGGTTGGTCCACACCCAACGTAGGCAATTGGCCCTCGGCTGCGGTCCGGAGTCGAGTATGCACAGACTCAGGTCCGGCGCCGCTGGGTTCATGGTGGCCCACCGCGCCCGGTTGGCTGACGGGCGGCCTGCGGTGGGTCTTCTGGATCATCACAAGGGGTTGTCGGTACGGCCTCGGTAAGCGACGTGCACTCGAGTTTGAGAGTCAGGTGGGTGAGCCCGAACTGTTCACCGAGGGTTGCCCTGATTCGGTCGGCGGTGCCTTGCGCGTCTCGCAGCGTGGGTTCTCCCGCGGCGACGACGTGCGCCGAGAGCGCTGGTACATCCGCTGCCAGGTTCCACAGGTGCAGGTGGTGAACGTCGACGACGCCCTCGATGTCGAGCATGGCCTTGCAGACCGTATCGACGTCCATTCCGCGGGGGGTGCCCTCCATGAGCACATGGGTGGTGTCGCGCAGCAGACGCCAACCCGCCCACAGCACCAGCAGGGCACAGCTGCGGCGCGGAGTTCTGCCGATCGCCGCACCCCTCACGTAACTACCGTACAAATCCCGTACAGTGGTGTGTGGAGGTACCACCATGACAACCAAGACCCACCGCCTCGAGCTGCGCACCGACGAAGCCACCGACCAACTCATCTCGGATGCGGCAGACCTGCTCCACGTCACCAAGTCGG
>PKWT01000469.1:0-2114 GCA_003132125.1 Micrococcales bacterium
AGCCGTGTGGCTCATCGCTCGACGGAGTTCGTCCACCGCTTGGTCTAGGTCGTACCCGAGGCTGTGCGCGGTCATCGCGTAGTTCGCTGCGGCGGCGAGCAAAGTCTGTCTGCGCTCTTCCTGGGTGCGGTCTGTGGCCGTCGCGCCTGAGGGTTCGGCGACGAAGCTGCCTCTCTTTCCGAGGGTGGTGATGATTCGATCGCTCTCGAGCTCTCGGTAGGCCCGGGCAACGGTATTCGTGGCAAGGCCCAGGTCCCCGGCCAGCTGGCGGATGGTCGGTAGCCGGGTTCCCGGTGCGATCGAACCCGTCAGTACCGCGCGCGTGACCTGAGAGCGAATCTGTTCATAGTGAGGGACTGCGCTTCGTGTGTTGACCTCGATGTTCATTGCACCTGGCCTGAGATGGCGTGGGCGTCGATGTCGTGCTGGGATACGGCTGAGGAGATAGGTCGAAGCGACCACAGGTGGAACACGCCTGAGCGAAGGGCCCACAGTACGATCCCGGCACCAAGGGCGCACAACCCACTGATGACACCGACCACGAGCCACCCATCGCTGACCGTGTAGAAAACTCGGCCGTTTACGGAATGCACATCCGCCAGGGTGAGCATCTGGATGCCGGGCAGGGTCGTCCCCAGCAGGATCAGCTGCCCGCTCACGACGCCAGCAACGATGCGTTCAGAGAACAGCTTTCGGAGGGCCAGATCAACGTCGCCGCCGGCCTGGCTGAAGGTCGGTCGACGCAACGTGTAACGCATGGCGAGCATCCCCAGCACGGAGAGCAGCACGGAGAGTGCAGCGTTGTGGGCAAAGAACCCGAGATCTTCCCCCGGGAGGAGCCTGCCCGCGGTCAGCACCGGGTAGATGCGGATGGGCCGGGTCTGAGATCGGTAGGCCAGGCCGAAGATGACGGCGAGCACTGGCACGGCGAGGCTTAGCCCCACGGCCAGGATCAGAGCCCGCCCTGACGCCAAGGTGCGAATGCCTCGCGGCGCCAGGCTCGCCCGGCGCGTCGGCGAACCGGGAAAGCTGACTGCCGAAGACGCGACCCCAACGACGATCGCCAGCACGAGTGCCGAGCCGTAGGCCCAGCGTGTCCCGATCGGAAGTGCGCGTTCGATCAGGAAGCTCAGGGCGGTACCGATCACCACCGCCAGGACCGCGACCAGGCAGGCTTTGAGTAGCGCCACCTGGGCCAGTGCGCAGGTGTGGTCATCGATGTCGATCTGCCGGTTGCGCAACCACCCTCGAAACGACGCCATCGGGGGTGGGGTGACCACGGCGAGGATGCTCAGGGCCGCAAGACCGACCACAGCCAGTGGGACAAGGAACTCAAGCATAACCCCTCCTGTACCTATGTAGCATGACATAGNNTCGGGGTCCGTACCGTGCCGTGTCCTCGTGGAGACGGGGCGTGGCGTCAGCTGTCTTTGGGGCCAGGCACGAAGCCGGCGCCAGGTTCGCGACGTCCAGGTTCGCGGCGAGGCTGTAGGGACATGGGCACGCTGCCCGCCCCTTGACAGGCCGACATCTGATGATTAAGTTCACGGCTAAATAAAGTCTCGAACTAAGGTCGCTGAGATGACATCATACACGCCCGGAGCCACACGCGGAGACGTCGTGCCGTCCGCCATCCTGGGTCTTCTTGGCACCAGAGGCCCTTCATCGCGAGCGGACATTGCTCGAACTCTGAACATCAGCCCCGCCACTGTCACTCAGACCACGAAAGAGCTCATTGCTCGGAAGTTGGTCGAAGAGCTGGACTCAGTGCCCTCACAAGGCGGCAGGCCGGCGCGCCTCCTGGGGCTTGTCCGGTCCGCAAGCGGTGCGATCGGAGCCAAGGTCACCGCTGACCATGTCGCGATCGTCGATGTCCAGCTGGACGGAACTGTCAAGGCGTTCACTTCCGAGCCGTTCGACCCGGCGGCGCCGGACGCGCTCGATCGTCTGTGTCGCATCCTCGGATCAGCCGTTGGGTCACGCGAAGGCCAGCTCCTTGGTATCGGGGTTGGTGTCCCTGGATCGGTGGACTCCCAGGACTCAGGAGTCGTTGACGCGCCCACGCTGGGTTGGAGCGACGCCCAGGTCGGACCCATGCTCCGCGCCGCCCTCGG
>PKWT01000469.1:2171-2736 GCA_003132125.1 Micrococcales bacterium
CTGCTGACCGAAGCGATGGCGCGCGGGGCCGTCGGCCAGGGTGGGACCACCGCTGACCTGCTGGATGCTGCGCGGGCGAACAACGTGGCGGCGTTGGACATCTACCGCAACGCCGGTGTCCTGCTGGGCCGCGCCCTGGCCGGGGTCATCCACACGCTGGATCCCGAAGTCGTGGTCATCCTGGGTGAGGGCGTCAACGCCTGGTCCTTCTGGGAACAGGGCTTCGAGCAGTCCTTCCGTCGCCATCTCATGCCCTCCCGGCGCGGCATTCCGTTCGTCGTCGAGCCCTGGACCGAGGACCAGTGGGCGCTCGGTGCCGCATCACTGGTCCTGGGGACACCCTTCGACGCGTCCGGGAACGCCGGCGAGCAGGGACACCTTGTCAGGGCCAGACTCCACTCGACCCCCATCGGGGTGCTCCTGTGAGCTCCCAGTGACGCAGGAAGAACGCGGACTGAACACTGTCCTTACTTCGGCCGCGCGCAGCACTATTGCTGGCCTTGAAAAGCCTCCTTCGCCTCAGGCACCGATCTCCCCCCGCCTAAGTGCTCGAGCGCACTCCCGG
>PKWT01000118.1 GCA_003132125.1 Micrococcales bacterium
GTCCGGACGGGATACCGGGATCAGCTTCTTGTCACGGACGAGCCGGTTGAGCAGCTGGGTGTGATGCACGACCTCGTACTGGCCGCCGACCTGCGGGTACTCGTTCTTGATCGTGTTGAAGCAGTGCGCACAGGTCACGACGATCTTGGTCGCCTTGGCCTCGTTCAGGGTCTCGACGTTCCCTTGGGCGAGCGTCTGGAACAGGAACTCGTTGCCGGCACGGCGGGCAGGGTCACCCGTGCAGGTCTCGCCGTCGCCCAGGACAGCGAAGGTCACCCCGGCCATGTTGAGCAGCTCGGCGACGGCCCGGGTGGTCTTCTTTGCGCGGTCCTCGTAGGCGCCGGCGCAGCCGACCCAGAACAGGTAGTCGACCTCGGAGGCGTCCGCCACGTCCTGGCCCAGGATCTTGACCTCGAAGGGAAGGTCCTTGGCCCAGTCCAGCCGGGCGCGGGGGGACATGCCCCAGGGGTTCTGGTTGTTCTCGAGGTTCTTGAACAGGCCGCCGAGCTCTGACGGGAACGCCGAGGCGATCAGGACCTGGTAACGGCGCATGTCGATGAAGTGGTCGATGTGCTCGATGTCGACCGGGCACTGCTCGACACACGCGCCGCAGGTCGTGCACGACCACAAGGCGTCTTCGTCGATGATCGGCAGCTCCGCGCCCGTGGTGCGGTGTCCGTCGAAGGTGTAGCCGTCCTCGCTTGCGTTCTCACTGCCCTCACGCGACCCGATGAATGGACGCTCGACCTGCTCGCGCACCTCGGCGCTAACGCTCGCCAGGGCTTCCTCGTGCAGCTCGCCCAGTCCGGGGTGCTCGCCCTTTGCCGCCATCAGGTATGGGGCTTGGGCGAACATCGCGTCGCGAAGGTTCATGATCATCAGCTTCGGGCTCAGCGGCTTGTTGGTGTTCCACGCGGGGCACTGGTCCTGGCAGCGGCCGCACTCGGT
Source organism: Micrococcales bacterium (assembly GCA_003132125.1). Lineage (GTDB taxonomy): Bacteria > Actinomycetota > Actinomycetes > Actinomycetales > Dermatophilaceae > UBA4719. The sequence continues at coordinate 949 of PKWT01000118.1, forward strand.
GCAGGCCATGAGGTCGACGTAGCCCTTCCAGGTGAACTCCGCGATGTGTCCCTTGCCGAACTGCGCGTCGTCGGGCGGGTCTTCGAAGTTGACCGGCTCGCCGTTGTGGTAGATGGGCAGCAGTGGACCCAGAGCGTTCGGTCGGCGGGACGTGTAGACGTTGACCGGGGCCGCGCCGATGTGCAGGTGCTTGGAGTTGAGCACGATCACCAGGAACCAGAGCACCACGACGATCTGACCCCAGATGCCAATGGTCTCCAGCCACAAGTTGGTCGTCTGGCCCAGCGGGGCGAGCAGGGTGCCGACCCACTCGGAGGCGAACGCGCCACCGTCGGCGAAGGGGAACGCCCCAGTGTTGACCTGCGCCCCGCGATACAGGAACAGGGTCGCGACGACCAGGAAGATCATGAAAAGGATCACCCAGGCGCCCCGGGTGTGCGAGCCGAAGAACCGGGACTGCCGGCCGTGCTTCGCCGGGTTGTTCGTGAACCGGATGACCGAGAAGATCCCGATCCCGATCAGCACGAACACCGCGAACAGGTCCTCAGCGAAGCCCACCACCGGCCAGGTGCCGACGATCGGGATGTGGAAGTCAGCGACGAAGAGCGCCCCGTAGGTCTCCAGGATCGTCAGCATCAGGACCAGGAAGCCCCAGAACGCGAACACGTGCGCCACGCCGGGCACCGTCCACTTCAGCAGCTTGCGCTGGCCCAGCACCTCGAACGCCTCGGCCTGCACCCGCTTGGGCACGTCCAGAAGCCTCCCCACAGCGGGTTTGCCGGAACCAGCCAGCTGGAAGAGGAACGACAGGCGCTGGCCCGCGAAGGACATGATNNCCCGGAGTGTACGGAGGAGCGACCCGTACGTCCCGTGTTGGGATGAATTGTGTTGCGCGTCGCTCAGGTACCGGTCCATGGAGTGGTTGCAGTTTGATCAATGCCAGGAGATTGACATAACCTGCAATTGGAACATCTATAACGACAAGTTTGTTGACGGGGTAGATGTACCCCAAGCAGATCTCACCGTTCGCCCACGCACACAAGGTGGTTCCATTGCCCATTCATGACGACGTCACGGCCATCGTCGGCAACACCCCGCTCGTTCGGATCAACCGGTTGAGCGCGGGTGCCGGAGCCACCATCGCCGCGAAACTCGAATTCTACAACCCGGCCAGCTCGGTGAAGGACCGCATCGGGGTGGCGATCGTTGACGCTGCCGAGAGGTCGGGCGAGCTCAAGCCGGGCGGGACCATCGTGGAGGCAACCAGTGGCAACACCGGTATCGCGCTCGCGATGGTGGGTGCCGCCCGTGGATACAACGTCGTGCTCACCATGCCCGAGACGATGAGCCGGGAGCGCAAGATGCTGCTGGCCGCCTATGGCGCTGAGCTCGTTCTGACCCCAGGGTCCGAGGGGATGAAGGGCGCCGTCACCAGGTCCGAGGAGATCGCCGCCGAGCGTGGGGCCATCCTTGCCCGCCAGTTCGCGAATGAGGCCAATCCACGGATCCACCGCGAGACCACCGCGGAAGAGATTTGGAAGGACACCGACGGCGCGGTCGACATCTTCATCGCCGGAATCGGCACAGGTGGCACCATCACCGGCGTCGGCCAGGTCCTCAAGGCCCGCAACCCCAAGATCCAGGTCATCGGCGTGGAACCAGAGGAGTCCGCAATCCTCAACGGCGGTGAGCCCGGCCCGCACAAGATCCAGGGCATCGGTGCGAACTTCGTGCCCGAGATCCTCGACCGCGGGGTGTACGACGAGATCATCGACATCAACGCCGAGACGTCCGTCGAGTGGGCTCGTCGTGCCGCGAAGGAAGAGGGGCTGCTGGTCGGCCTCTCGTCCGGTGCTGCTCTCGCCGCAGCCGACAAGGTCGCCCGCCGGCCTGAGAACGCGGGCAAGCTCATCGTGGTGATCATCCCGTCCTTCGGTGAGCGCTACCTGTCCACCATCCTCTTCTCCGACCTGCTCACCTGAGCCGGTTCTGTCCGCTTGAGTCCGATCCTTGTCCCCGTCTATTTTCCTGAAAGGGCCGCGCCGATGACCGCCCTCCGCTTGACTAGTAATACGCCGATCGATCGCACGGTGACCCCCCCTGATCCGCGCGGTCGGTCGGCTCTTTCGCGGCTTTCTGTGCTTACCCAGGCCCGTGAGGATCTGGACGCAGCGATCGAGCGGGACCCCGCCGTGGACACGCGCCTCGAGATGGCGCTGACCTCACCCGGGTTGCATGCCATCTGGGTGCATCGGCTCACGCACCGACTGTGGAACAAGCCTGGCGGTCGCTTGGCCGCCCGGCTGATCTCGCAGCTCACTCGGGCGATCACAGGGGTTGAGATCCACCCCGGCGCGCAGATCGGACGTCGCTTCTTCATCGACCACGGCATGGGTGTGGTCATCGGCGAGACCGCAGAGATCGGCGACGATGTGCTGATGTACCACGGCGTCACCCTTGGCGGTCGCTCGATGGAGCACGTCAAGCGTCACCCGACGGTCGGCAACCACGTGACCATCGGTGCGGGCGCTCGGGTCCTCGGTCCCGTATACATCGGAGACCATGTGCAGATCGGCGCCAACTCCGTCGTCGTCAAAGACATTCCGGCCGGTGCTGTGGCCACCGGCATTCCCGCCACGATCCGTTTCCCGGACAAGGGCCAGGATCCGTACGAGGCGATGTTCAAGGACCCCGCACTCTGGATCTGAGGTTCGCCGGATCTGAGGTTCGCCGGATCTGAGGTTCGCCGGATCTGAGGTTCGGCGCGACACGAAATATTTCCGCGATCTCGCGTTGTTGACGTTTCAAGGAGATGCGACGTCGCACTCCTTCGTCATGTCCGACCCGCCCGCCTTCCTGAAGGACCCTCATGGCCATCCCCTCTGACGTCCAGCTCGACTCCTTGGTTGAGTTCGAGGACCCGCCCGCGGTCGCCACCGTTCCTGACCCCACCCGGTGGCGTGCCCTTGGTGTTATCGCGATCGCCCAGCTGATGGTCGTGCTCGACGCGTCCATCGTGAACCTGGCGCTGCCGAGCGCGAAGGCCTCCCTCGGTATCAGCGACGCCAACCAGCAGTGGGTCATCACTGCCTACACGCTCAGCTTCGGCGGGCTGCTGCTGCTCGGCGGGCGGATCGCGGACTACGTCGGCCGGAAGCGGGCCTTCATCATTGGCCTCATCGGCTTCGCAGCGGCCTCCGCAGTCGGCGGCCTCGCGCCGACCCAGGGCTTCCTGTTTGCGGCTCGTGGTCTGCAGGGCGTTTTCGCGGCCCTGCTGGCTCCTGCCGCTCTGTCCCTGCTCACCGTGACGTTCCACGATCCCAAGGAGCGCGCCAAGGCCTTCGGTGTCTACGGCGGGATTTCCGGCGGTGGCGCCGCGATCGGCCTGCTGCTGGGTGGCGTCCTCACCGAGTACCTCTCCTGGCGCTGGTGCCTGTTGGTCAACACGCCCATCGCGATCGCCGCGGTGTTCATGGCCATCCGCTGGGTGCACGAGAGCAAGGCCGACGGCGACACCCGCTACGACGTCGCGGGCGCCTTCACCGCCACGCTGGGGCTCGTAACCCTGGTCTACGGCTTCACCAAGGCGGCGCCGAAAGGCCTGAAGGACTCGGCCCACTGGACCGATCCGGCCACGATGGTCTGGTTCGCCGCCGCGGCGATTCTGTTGACCGCGTTCTTCCTCATCGAGAAACGGGTCTCCAACCCACTGCTGCCGATGCGGGTCCTGCTCGACCGCAACCGGGGCGCGTCATACCTGGTCTCCCTGATCACCGGCATCGGACTGTTCGCGATGTTCCTGTTCCTGGGCTTGTACTTGCAGGTGATCCTGCATTACTCGCCGGTGAAAGCGGGCTTCGCGTTCCTGCCGTTCAGCATCGGGATCATGCTCGGAGCCGGCGCCGCGGCCCAGCTCCTGCCCCGAGTGGGGCCGAAGCCCCTGATCGTGCCCGGTCTGATCGCGGGATCGGTTGGGCTGCTCATGCTCACCCGGCTCACGCCCGACTCCGCATACGCCACACACGTGCTCCTGCCCATGCTCATCATCAGTGTCGGCATGGCGTTCGTGTTCATCCCGGTCTCATCCACGGCGCTGCATGCAATCGGGCATCATGACGCCGGTGTGGCCAGCGCGATGATCAACACCTCCCAGCAGGTCGGCGGGGCCCTGGGCACCGCACTGCTCAACACCGTGGCGGTTACCGCGTCCGCGGCGTACCTCACCGCGCACGACGCGATGGGGCGAGCGGGTGTCCCCGCCGCGCTCACCGAGGGGTACACCCGGGCGTTCGCGGTCGGGGCGGGCTTCCTCTTCGCCGCCGCGCTCGTAGCCCTGTTCATGCTCAAGGTCGGCAAGGAGGCTGTGCTCGAGGACGATGCCCCCGTGCCCCTCGGCTGAAGTCCGCGCGGATCCCCGTTGGGCGTGGTCCCCTGGGCGTTGTCCGCGGACCGTGCACTCCGGATCAGCGTGGGGCAGATACGGTTAGCCCTGCTGGACGGCCGACCCCGGTATGCCGTGTTGCCAGGAGGGCTCGCATAGTGGCCTAGTGCGGCGGTCTTGAAAACCGC
>PKWT01000073.1 GCA_003132125.1 Micrococcales bacterium
ACAAGACATCCATGGGGTATCCATCTCTGTAGAAGGTGCGGTTGTGACCGTGATCGTTTGCGGTCTCATGGCAGGAGTCGGTTCACGGCGAGCTCAACGCCGCGAAGTTCGGCGAGCCCCTTCAGCCGTCCGATGAGGGAGTAGCCGGGGTTGGACGCCCGTCCCTGGTCGTCGAGGAGCTGGTGGCCGTGGTCGGGCCGTAGCGAGATTCTCGGGCCTCCGTCGCGTTCGCGCCGGCGCTCCTCGGTGACGAGTGCGGCGATGACCCCCACCATGTCGACGTCGCCGAGCACGTGGTCGCCTTCGTGGAAGCTGAGCGGGTTCTCCTCGCGCACGGTCGAGCGCAGGTGGGTGAAGTAGATCCGGGAGGCGAATTCTGTGGCCATGGCCACGAGGTCGTTGTCGGCCCGTACCCCCAACGAGCCGGTGCAGAAGGTCAGCCCGTTTGCAACGCCAGGTGCCGCGTTCAACAGCCACCGGACGTCCTCCTGGGTGGAGGCCACTCGTGGCAGGCCGAGCAGCGGGCGAGGCGGGTCGTCAGGGTGGATCGCCATCCGGACCCCGACCTCGGCCGCCACCGGGACCACGGCACGCAGGAAGTACCCGAGATTCTCCCGCAGCGCATCAGCGTCGATGTCCGCGTAGGTCGCCAGCATCGTCCGAAGCGAGGCGAGGGTGTATCCCTCTTCCGCGCCGGGCAGCCCGGCGATGATGGTGCGCACCAGCAGCTCGCGGCCTTCCGAGGACAGGTCGTCGTGGTACGTCCGGGCGCGAGCGGTCTCCACATCGTCATACTCTGCCGCAGCCCCCGCTCGGGCGAGAATGAACAGGTCGAACGCGGCGAAGGCGTCCTGGTCAAAGCGCAGCGCCCATCCTCCGTCGGCCAGGACGTACCGAAGNNGGTCACGGCGCGGACCACCGCGCTTGATGTCCTCGTGCACCGGCACGCTCTCCACGACCGACCACGTCAATCCGGACGCCTCGATCAGCTTCTTGCGATCCGCGATGGCCTGCGGGGTCCATACCTCCCCGTTGGGGACCTCATGCAGCGCGGTCACGATCCCGGTCGCGCCGGTCTGTTTGATATCAGCCAACGTGATCGGATCGCTCGGGCCGAACCATCGCCATGTGTGTTCCATGAATGCCTCCTGGGCTAGCCCTGTCCGAGCGCGCGGGCCTCGGCGATGACGGCCGCGACCACGGCCTCGTTCTCGGCGAGCTCCGGGTCGAGGGCCCGGAGCACGAGACGCACGGCCTCGGGCAGCGGTCCGCCGGCGAACGGCAGGAACACCTCGGCCCGTGCATCGGTCACCTTGGCGCCGCTGCCGCGCAGGTGGCACACCCACGCGGCGAGGGGTCGAACGACACCGCCCGTGAGCCGCCCGGCCGCGACTTCGCGCCGGACCGTGGGCAGGACGCGAATCGGCAGCTTCAACGAGCCATCCCAAGCGATCTGGTCGAGCCTGTGCTGCATTCGCGGGTTGGCGAAGCGCTCGATGAGTGCCGCGCGGTAGGCAGCGTTGTCGGCGGCAGGCAGGCTCAGGTGTCGCGATGAGGCGACCCACCACTCGTCGAGCCACAGAAGGCACTTCGGGTCGCGCATGGCGTCGGCCACAGTCACGTGTCCCCGGATGGAACCCGCATAGGCGAGCAACGAGTGCGCGCCGTTGAGCATCCAGAGCTTGCGGTTCTCGAACGGTGCGACGTCGGTGGTGAAGGTGGCGCCGGCGTCCTCCCAGCTCGGGCGGTCGGCAGCGAAGTCACCGCTGATCACCCATTCCGTGAACGGTTCGGTGACGATAGCCGCGCGGTCATGGACGCCGGTCGCGGCCTCGGCACTGGCGATGTCCTCAGGGGTGGGCTCAGGGGTGATTCGGTCCACCATGGTGGTGGCGTAGAAGACATTGTCCCGAATCCAACGGAGCAGCTCCGGGTCGACCAACTCGGCAAGATCGGAAATCACCTGGGCGACGGCTGCGCCGTTTCCGGGGAGGTTGTCGCAGGGAACCACGGTGAAGGGGCCGGCTGCGGCCAGCCGCCGCGCCGCAAAGCCGGCGACCAGCTTGGCAGGAGCGGTTCTGACGGGGGCCATCACATCGGCGCGCAAGGCCTCGATATCGGTCACGACCTCGGGCCGGTCGACGTCGAGGCCGCCGTCGGGGCCGCGCAGGTACCCGGCCTCGGTGATAGTGGTGGTGATGACCTGAACCTGCGGATCCGCGACGTAGGCGAGCCAGGCCGCGTGTTCGTCCCCAAGGTGGATCCGGGCGAGGCTGCGCACGACCTCGAAGCGGTCCCCGTCAGCGGCGCGGGTGATCAGTGTGTAGAGCCCATCCTGCGACCTGAGTGCAGCCACTCTCGCGTGCGAGCGCTGTGTCGAGCGACCGGTGAAGGCGGCGATGCCCCACTCGTCCGCGTTCGAGGCGTTCGTGGTGTACCACGCCTGGTGGGCCCGGAAGAAGTTGCCCAACCCGAGGTGGACGAGGCGCACTGGGGGTCCACCTCCGGACCTATGGAGCTCTTTCACAGCCTGAAGACCTCCTGCGGGAGGCTGCTCACGAGGTCGACCGCCGTTTCCAAGGCCTCGTCTTCGTCGAGACGATGCTCAGCGACGAGATTGGCGAGGTGCCCGCTGTCGAGTCGGCGGGACATGTCGTGCCTCACCGGGATGGTGCAGAACGCGCGGGTGTCGTCGATGAAGCCTGACGTGCGCGTAAAACCAACAGTCTCGGTGATCGCCGATCGCCACCGTCGGATCGCGTCGGGAGCGTCGAGGAACCACCAGGGCTGCCCCACGTAGACCGACGGGTAGAAACCGGCCAGAGGCGCCAGCTCACGGGAGAACACGGTCTCGTCGAGGGTGAAGAGCACCAGCTTCAGGTTCGGGTGCGTTCCATACCGCTCGAGAAGGGGCCGCAGCGGGTCGGTGAAGTCACCGCGCAGCGGTATGTCGTGGCCGGTGTCCGGTCCAAACCTCGCGGCGGAAGGCCGGTGATGATCGCGTCGCACGCCCGCATGGATGGTCATGGTCAGGCCGTCCTCGGTCGACATCCGCGCCATCTCGAGCAACATGTGTCGACGAAGGGCCACGGCCTCGGTGAGCGTCGCGGTGCCGGCCATGGCAGCGTGGTAGATCCGCTCCGCTTCGGAGGGCTGGAGCGGCTCGGTCCCGCTGTCGGTGTGCGCGTGGTCCGCCGACTTGGCGCCGTGGGAGATGAAGTACTGGCGGCGTCCCTCCATGGCCCTGACCCAGCCTGCGTAGCTGCTCGTGTCTTCCTCGGACACCTCGCCCAACCGCGCCACGGCGGTGGGCCAACCAGCCTCGGACGCCTCGAGGTAGCGATCGGGACGGAAGGTGGGTATGACATGCCCAGACCACGTCGGGTCCCCCACCAGCGCGGCGTGCACGGCCAGGTCGTCGCACGGGTCGTCGGTCGTGGCAAGCACTGAGATCTTGAAGCGGTCGAACAACGCCCTCGGCTTGTAAGCGTCTTGGCTCAGCCGCTCGGCGAGGTGGTCGTAGATGGCGTCGGCCGTTGCGGCCGAGGGTCGCACGGTGACCCCGAAGATCTCGACGAGCTCGGACTCCAGCCAGTACCGCACCGGTGTGCCGCGATAGATGTCCCAGTGTGTGCAGAGCAATCGCCAGGCTGCGCGTGCCGCGGTCTCCGACAGGGGGCCCTGCCCGACACCAAGCGCGTCGAGCGGCACACCCGAGGCGTGCAGGAGCCGGGTCACGTAGTGGTCCGGGGTGACGAACAGCTCCGCGGGATCGCGGAAGGGCACGTTGTCCAGGAGGATCTGCGGGTTGACGTGGCCGTGGGGGGAGATGATCGGGAGATCCCGGACCGCGTTGTAGAGCCGACGGGCGATGTCGCGGACGGCAGGGTCCGCGGGCAGGAGCCGGTCAGGGTGCAGCACGAGCGAGGTTGGCTGGTGGAGCTTGACTGTCATCGTGTCGCTTTCCATAACACGGCAGTTGGCTGCCGCAGGTTGTCGCTGCTGGAGTCCCGGCGGACGCCGGTCCAATCGCGTCAGGTCACCGTGCCGAACTGCCAGGGGACGAACTCGTCCTGGCCAAGGTCAAGTTCCTCGCTGGCGGTGCGCTCTCCCGAGGCGACGGAGATGATCCGTTCGAAGATCTCGTCCCCCACCTCCGTGAGGCCGGCAGTTCCGTCGACGATCCGACCACAGTTGATGTCCATGTCTTCGGTCATGCGCTCGTACATCTCGGTGTTCGTGGCCAGCTTGATGGACGGGGTCGGCCGGCATCCCAGGACCGACCCCCGACCGGTCGTGAAGCAGACGACGGTGGCCCCGCCGGCAACGATCCCTGTGACGGAGACGGGGTCGTAGCCGGGGGTGTCCATAAACACCAGGCCGCGCTCCTTGACCGGCTCCGCATACTCGTATACCGCGGTCAGATCGGCCTGCCCCGCCTTCGCCACTGCGCCCAGCGACTTCTCCAAGATCGTGGTCAACCCGCCGGCCTTGTTGCCGGGTGACGGGTTGTTGTCCAGGCTCCCGCCACCGGCCCGCGCATAGTTCTTCCACCAGTCGATCCGCTCGAGCAGCCTGCGTCCCACGTTCTCGGAGACGGCGCGGCGGGTGAGCAGGTGCTCGGCGCCGAAGACCTCGGGCGTCTCGGCCAGGATCGACGTCCCGCCGTCGGCGACCAACCGGTCCGAGGCGTAACCGAGCGCGGGGTTTGCGGTGATACCTGAGTACCCATCGGATCCCCCACAGTTCAGTCCAAGAACAATCTCGCTGATGGGGGCGGGAGTTCGCCGACGGGCGTCCAGCACGGGAAGCATCCCGCGGATGAGGTCGACGCCGGCTCGCACGGTGGCGCGCACTCCGCCGGTGTCCTGGATCGTGAGTGTGTTGACGATCGTGTCGGTGGGCACGTCCAGACCCTCGACCAGCGACTGCACAGGCACCATCTCGCAGCCCAGCCCCAGCACCAGCAGGCCGCCGAAGTTGGGGTGCTGCGCATATCCACGCAGGGTGCGAACCAGCGTGTTGGCACCGACGCTGCCCGACACGAGCCCGCATCCGCTTTGATGGGTAAGGGCCACCACGCCGTCGACGTTCGGGAACGCGTCAAGCGCCATCCCGCGGAACTGCTCGGCGATCATCTTGGCCGACGACGCCGAACAGTTCACCGAGGTCAGCACGCCGATGTAGTTGCGGGTACCGACCCGACCATTCGCCCGGTGGTAGCCCTGGAAAGTGCGCGCAGGCGCGGACCGGGCCGGCAGCGTGGCCCGTGCAGTACCGAACTCATAGGCCCGGTCGCTATCGTCCATGCCGAGGTTGTGGGTGTGCACGTGAGCGCCTGCCACGATGTCCGTGGTTGCGAGGCCTATGGACTGGCCGTACTTGTGCACGGCCGAACCGGAGGGCACGTCGCGGACGGCCAGCTTGTGGCTGCGTGGCACGTCGCCGGAGAGCACGAACTCGCCCGCCGCGGCAAGCACCCGGGTGCCGGCCTTCAGCTCGCGGGTGGTGACGGCGACGTCATCGTCGGGCCGCAACAGGAGGGCACACTCCGCCAGCGGGACCACTGGGGATCCATCGGTCAGGCTCACGACGCGTTGTTGCTTCTCGGAGGGAGTCATCGGCTTACCAGTCGTGCATCGTGCCGTCGAGCAGCCGGTTCACGGGGAGGTACGCCGGGGTGTACTCGAACGCGGCGGCCGCCGACTCGTCGAGCTCGACGCCCAGACCGGGGTTCTCGCCGGGGTCCAGCAGCCCGTCGACGAACGTGTAGCTCGTCTGGAACACCTCGAGCGTGCGCTCGTTGTGCACCATGAGCTCCTGGATGCCGAAGTTGTGGATCGCGATGTCAAGGTGTAGCGCCGCCGCCATCCCCACCGGCGAGACGTCCGTCGGCCCGTGGATGCCGGACTTGATCTGGTAGATCGCCGCGAAGTCCATGATCTTGCGCAGCCCGGTGATACCGCCGGCGTGCGTGGCGGAGGAGCGCACATAGTCGATCAGCTGCTCGGTGATCAACGTCTGGTAGTCGAAGATCGAGTTGAAGACCTCACCGATCGCCAACGGGGTGGTGGTCTGCGACCGCACCCGCCGCAGGCCCTCCTGGCTCTCAGCGGGCGTGCAGTCCTCGAGCCAGAAGAGGTCGAACGGCTCCAACGAGCGACCGAGCTGGGCACCCTGGTTGGGCGTCAGCCGGTGGTGTGCGTCGTGCAGCAGGGGCAGCGCGGCGCCGAACTCCGCGCGCACGGCCTCGAACACCTCCGGAATGTGCCGCAGGTATGCGGCCGTGTCCCAGTCCTCCTCGATCGGCACGGCGGTGCGCCCGGCGGGTTCGTAGTCATACTTCTGTCCGGCCAGCTGGTCGCTGCCGACGCCGTAGACCTTGGCCAGGCCGGGCACTCCAGTCTGGATGCGGACCGCCTTGAAGCCGTCGTCCAGCAGGTTGCGGATCGCAATGAACAGTGCATCGACGGTGGTGCCGGACGCGTGTCCGTACGCGAGCGCCCCGCGGCGGCTCCGCCCGCCGAGAAGCTGGTAGACCGGCAGTCCCGCGACCTTGCCCTTGATGTCCCACAACGCCATGTCCACCGCCGAGATGGCCGCCATGGTCACGGGCCCGCGCCGCCAGTACGGTCCGCGGTACAGGTACTGCCACGTGTCCTCGATGTTATCCGCGTCGCGACCGATCAGCAGGGGCACGACGTGATCGCGAAGGTAGGAGGTGACCGCGAGCTCGCGCCCGTTGAGGGTCGCGTCCCCGAGCCCGACGACGCCATCGCTCGTTGTGAGCTTCAGCGTGACGAAGTTGCGACCGGGACTCGTGACGATCACGTCGACGCCCTCGATCTTCATCGGGCCCCTCCGACGGACGGAACAGACTGGTCACAGCACTGTCGAACGACGTGCATTCCGTCTCCTCTCTGAAACAACATGAGTGAAACTGCAACAATCACTCATAGGGGTGCATCCGGTCGATGGACCCGGTCCTGAGGCTCCTGACCTGTATGAACAGTACCTTCTCAGACTGAATAGGTCACGCAGTTCAACAGACTTTCTGAAAATGCTTGACGAACTACTGAAAAGGTTTGCATACTGTCGGGGAGCCACAACGACGTGGCCGCACCACACGACTGAGGTGAAGCCCGTGTCAGTAACCGCTCGAGATGTCGCCCGAGTTGCGGGTGTCTCCATCTCCACGGTGTCGCGTGCGCTCGCCAAGCCGGATGAGGTCGCACCGGCCACCCGAGCAAGGGTGCTGGACACCGCACGCGGGATGGGTTACCTCCCGAACCCGGCCGCCCGTGGCCTGATCACTGGCCGGACGAGCACGATAGGCCTGATCGTCCCCGACCTTGAGAACCCGTTCTTCGCAGCGGTGACCAAGGGCGTGCAGAGCCGAGCCCGAGCCGCCGGCTATTGCGTCATCGTCGCGGATTCCGATGAAGACCCCAGCCAGGAGGAAGACCTCGCCCGCACCATGTCCAAGCGGGTGGACGGCATCGTCCTGTGCTCACCACGTGCGCCGGACTCGGTGATCGCCCAGTTGGCGCTCGAGTGCAGGCTCGTACTGGTGAACCGGGCTTGCGGAGACATCCCGGCGGTCGCTATCAACAACCTCATGGGCATCAGCCAGGCGATGGGGCATCTGCTTGCCCTCGGACACCGCAAGATCGCGTACGTCGGTGGACCTGCCACCTCGTGGTCGAACACTGCCCGGCTCGCCAGCCTGCAGGTCGTTGCCGCGGAGCATCCCAACCTGGATCTGGTTGATCTCGGATCGTTCCAGCCCTACGTCTCAGGCGGCATCGCAGCGGCTGACCTCGTGATTGTCAGCGAAGCCACCGCCGTGGTCGCGTACAACGACCTTGTCGCATTCGGCCTTCTGGATCGGTTGCGTCATCGCGGCTTCAGGGTCCCGGATGACATCAGCGTGGTCGGCATCGACAACATTCCGATGTCCGAGCTGACCTTCCCCTCCCTGACGAGTGTCGGGATTCCCTTGGTGAACTGCGGTCGCGCGGGCGTCGACCTGCTTCTCGGCTTCGTACGGGACCCGTCCACGCCGCCGACACACCATCACGATCTGTCGTTCCGGCTGGTCGTGCGCGAATCGACCGGGCCTGTTCGAGCCAGCCCCGCCCTGCATGCCACCGCTTGAACGTTCTATCTATCCGCAGTCCCAGGTCCGGGCGATGGCGCTCTGGCCCTAACTAGAGAGAAGACATTCCATGCGAATCGCCAAACCACTGCACCTGGTGGCCGGACTTGCGGCCCTGGGGATGGTCCTCACCGCCTGCAGCGCGCCCAACTCCGGGTCGACCGACAAACCGGCCGTGAGCGCAGCCGCCGGTACCGTGCCCGACAAGCCCTCGGCGCCCGTCACCTTGAATATCCTGGATGTCGCCGGCAACAAGAAGCTCACCGGACCGATGGTGGACAAGTTCGTCAAGGACCACCCTGACATCGTCTCGTCGGTGACCTGGGAGAACGCCGGGGCTCCCGACCTCGTCGGGACGATCAAGCCCCAGGTCGACAGCAAGAAGCTGTCGGTCGACCTGGTGATGACCGGCAACGACGGACTGTCCGCCGGCATCGACCAGAAGCTCTGGGTGCCGATCGTCAAGGACTACGGCGACCGACTCTCCAACATGAAGAACTACATCGATCCCGCGGCGAAGATGCAAGCACTGGCCCAAGGCTTCGGAGTTGTCACCACCTACTACCCGTCAGGTCCACTGCTTCAGTACGACCCGGCGATCGTGAAGGACGTGCCCAAGACCCCGGAGGCGTTGCTCGCGTGGGCCAAAGCACACCCCAACAAGTTCGGCTATGCCCGACCGGCGAACTCCGGTCCCGGCCGGACCTTCCTGATGGGCCTGCCCTACATGCTGGGTGACAAGGACCCGAGCGACCCCGTGAACGGCTGGGCCAAGACCTGGGCATACCTCAAGGATCTCGGGCAGTACATCAACACCTACCCGACCGGCACCGGCCAGGTCATCTCGAACATGGCGGACGGCACGTGGGCCATGGTCCCGACCACCACCGGGTGGGACATCAATCCGCGTGCCCTCGGCCAGGAGCCGAAGACGATCGCGGCGGCAGCGTTCGACAAGTTCACCTGGGTCACCGATGCCCACTACGCCGTCGTTCCGCTGGGCCAGACCGCTGACAAGATGTCGGCAATCCTGAACCTCCTGCAGTACATCCTCACGCCCGAGGTGAACGCCATGGCATACGACTCCGGGTACTTCTACCCCGGCCCCTCGATCAAGGGCGCGACGCTGGACAAGGCGCCGCAAGCCAGCCAGGAAGCCATCAAGACCTTCGGCCGCGACTGGTACGACGCCCTGATCGACTCGGCACCCAAGGCAACCCCTCTCACTCCCGCCACCATGGTCAAGGCGTTCGACCTGTGGGACCGTCAGGTCGGTTCCGGGAAGTACCAGGCCAAGTAGCCATGGCTATCGCTGCCAGCAAGTTCGAGTCACTGGAACTCCAAGGTGTCGGTCGGAGTTTCGGCGGTACTGACGCGCTGGTGGACCTCAACCTGACGGTTCGGGCGGGCGAGTTCATCGCCCTGCTCGGGCCGTCGGGCTGCGGGAAGTCCACCGCGCTGAACTGCCTGGCGGGATTGCTCCCGCTGACCCACGGCCAGATCCTCATAGACGGCAAACGGGTCGACACCGTGGCGGCGGAGAATCGCGGTTTCGGGATGGTGTTCCAGAACTACGCACTGTTCCCCCACCTCAGCGTCGAGAAGAACATCGCGTTCGGGCTGCAGATGCGCAACGTGCCCAAACCCGAATTGAAGAGTCGGGTCGCGGAGGCCATCGCTCTGGTCAAGCTCGAGCAGCACGCAAAGAAGCTGCCAGGGCAGCTCTCGGGCGGCCAGCAGCAGCGAGTAGCCATCGCCCGCGCCGTCGTCATGGAACCGAGGCTGGTTCTGATGGACGAGCCGTTGTCGAACCTCGACGCCAAGCTGCGGCTGGAGATGCGCACCGAGATCCGGCGCCTGCACCAGTCGCTGGGCCTGACGACGCTGTATGTCACCCACGACCAGGAGGAGGCGCTGTCCATGGCGGATCGCCTCGTCGTCCTGCGGGAGGGCCGGGTCCAGCAGATCGGCACGCCCGAGGATCTGCACAACAACCCGGCTAACTGGCGCGTCGCCGACTTCATGGGCTACCGGAATCTCATCGACCTGGACGTCACCGCGGTGACAGGCAGTGCCGTGACCCTCAAGGGCGAGGGCTTCACTCTGCGGGGGACCGCAGTGTTGCCGGTGACCGTCGGAGACAAGGCTCGGGCCGCGATCCGCCCCGAGGACCTCGTCGTCGTCTCTCCAGCAGAGCCCGTACGGGGCGGCAACACCATGGCGGCGACCGTCTCAGTCGTCGAATACCACGGCCGGGAGTTCGCCGTCGGCGTCACGTCCCCCAGCGGCCGGGGCCTTCATGTGCACTCGGACCACGCCCCCGCCATCGGGAGCACCGTCGAGCTCACAGCCGATCCGGAACGGGTGCTGGTCTACCAGGCAGACGCCATCGACATGCAGGAACTGTCGGTCGAGGAGAGGGAGCTTGCAGAGGTGCGCCGATGACCTCGCCGCCTCTCGGGCGCTCCACGGCGACCCGGTCAACCGCGAGCCTGCGACACCGGCTGGCGGAACGTGGCATCGACACGTCGCTCCTGATGCTCGTCCCCGCGCTGGTATTCGCCCTCGCACTGTTCGTCTACCCCTTCACCTACGGGATGGGCCTCACGTTCCAGCCCACTGCTGCCACTCAGGAGAAGTGGGGCGGTGGCGCCTTCTCGAACTACGTCGCCTTCTTCAAGGACACATTCGTCTCCGACTCCGTCTGGTTGACGATGCGGCTGGCCTTGCCTGCAGCCCTGTTCAACGTGCTGGCCTCGATCCCGATGGCCTTCAAGCTCCGGCACCGTTTCCGGGGCAAGAAGCTCCTCACGACTCTCCTGGTGCTGCCCATCACGCTCGGCACGGTGCTCACGGCACAGGGTCTGTTGATCTTCGCGGGACGACAGGGCTGGCTCAACCGGTTCCTCATCCAGATCGGGGTGATCGACCAGCCACTCGCCCTCGTCAACAACTACCTGGGCGTGATGTTCTCGCTGGTCATCTCCGGATTCCCCTTCGCCTTCCTGCTCATCTCGTCATACCTTTCGGGCATCGACCCCTCGATTGAGGCCGCGGCAAAGACGATGGGGGCGGACTGGAAACAGAGATTCCGTCGGATAATCCTCCCCCTGCTGGCCCCGGGGCTTGCGACCACGTTCATCCTGACGTTTGTCCTTGCCTTCAGCGTCTTCCCCTCGGCTCGACTCGTCGGTGACGCCATGGGCTCGACGCGTGTGATGGCGCTGATGGCCTACCGGGCGTTCGGGGAGCAGATCGACTATCCGATGGCCTCCACCATCGCGATCATGATGGGCGTCATCGAGCTGGCTGTCATCACCGCCGTGCTGCTCTGGCGTTCCTTCCTTTACAAGGGATCGACAGGAGGCAAGGGCTGATGACTACCAAGACTGACACGAGCGGCGCGTACGGAGTGGAACCACCAACCCACGCCAAGGGGAGGTCCGGCGCCCGGGCGCCGGGTGAGCGCTCGCTCGCCGCCTCCCCCACGACCTGGTTCGTATGGGCTGGCACTGCCGCGTTCTTCATCTTCCTGATCGGCATCCTCGTCAGCGTCGTGGTGGACTCGCTCGGCAAGTCGTGGTTCAACACCTGGCTACCGGCGAGCTTCAGCAAGGACTGGTACACGAGCGCCTGGGACCAGTTCGAGATGACCCACATCATCGGAGTGACCCTGACGGTCGCTCTGGTCGTGATCGTCATCTCGGTCCTCGTGGGGGTGCCGGCGGCCTACCTGCTCGCGCGACGGAACTTCCCTCTCAAGAAGACCATCACCATGCTCTTCCTCCTGCCGGTCCTGATGCCACCCATCACGTATGGCATCCCGCTGGCCACGGTGATGTACAACCTCGGGCTGGGACGCACGCTCACCGCGGTGATTCTGGTCAACCTGGTGCCGTCCGTGCCCTTCGTCATCATGACCATGACGCCGTTCATCGAGCAGATCAACCCGACGATCGAGAGTGCGGCGCGGATGTCCGGCGCGAACATGCGGAAGGTCTTCACAAAGATCCTCATGCCACTGCTCATCCCGGGGATCCTTGCTGCATCCATCCTGGTCCTGGTCCGCACCGTCGGGATGTTCGACCTCACCTTCCTCGTGTCGGGCCCCCAGTCGGACACACTGGTTGTGGCGATCTACCGAGCGATGACCGCAGCCGGGGGCGGCGAGGCCCGCCAGCTCATCTCGTCCATGGCAGTGGTTTACACGCTCACGATGATGGTCATCCTGATCGTCGCATTGAAGTTCGTGAGCCCGACCCAGCTCGTCGCCCGGGTCAAGGAGTCCCGCGAGGACTAGGCCCACCACGTGGTCACGTTCCGTTGCTCAGGAGGGACAAATGGGGCCACGGGCTCCTACTGGTGTCATCGGTGCCCGTGGATGGTGAACGGCGGTTTCTTCGTCATCACCAAATGGATCGGCGTTTTGCATGTCATCGCCTGGCGGCGCGTGACCATGCGTCGAGACCCACCGCGAGCAGAAGGATCACGCCGAGAGTTGTCTGTTGGTACAGCGGGTTCACGCCCAGCAGATCGAACCCGTTTCCGACCAGTGCGATGAAGAGCACGCCGACGACGGTGCGCCATACTGCGCCTTCTCCTCCGAGGATGGAGGTCCCTCCGACAACGATGCCTGCGAGCACGGTGAAGGCGAGCGCGTCCCCTGATGAGGATTGAGCACTGAGCACGCGTGACGTGTCGATGATGCCCCCGAGGCCGGCGGCGGTGCCGCTGGCTGCGAACGCCGCGATACGCACTCTGTTCACGCGGACGCCGGCGAGTCGTGCGGCCTCAGCATTGCCGCCGGCGGCGTAGAGGTAGCGGCCTGTTGTGGTACGGGCGAGAAGGATCGCCAGGAACAGGATCGCCGCGAGCGCGATCCAGATTGATGTTCGTACGCTGAGGAAGCTGGTTTGTGCGATCTTGTCGAAGGCGGGGTGGCCGGTGAGAACAATGAGGTTGCCGTCGGTGACTTTGCTGGCGAGTCCGCTGATGATGAAGGACATCGACAAGGTCGCGATGAGCGAGTTGATGCGGAGCACGGAGCTGATGAAACCGTTGACCAATCCCACCAGTAGGCCGATCCCGACTCCGAGTGCGATCGCGGCGAGGATGCTGTGATTTTGTGCGTACTGCGCCGAGACCACTCCGGATAGCGCGTAGGTGGCACCCACGGACAGGTCGATGCCACCGCTGATGAGGACCAGCGTGCCTGCGGCGGCGATGATCAGGATCGCTGACTGTTGGTCGAGGATGTTGAGCAGGTTTCCCGAGGTGAGGAAGGGGCCGCTGCGGATGGACAAGGCGATGAACAGGGCAAGGAACGGGAGGAGGATTCCTGCGGTGCGCCATGACGGAAGTCGCGTCAGCAGCGGGCGGGCGGTCTGCGGATCCTCGTCGGTCTGCGGAGCGGCCGGTGTGGCGGTGCCGGTGGTCATGAGTGTCCTCGTGTGGTCATGAGTCATCT
Source organism: Micrococcales bacterium (assembly GCA_003132125.1). Lineage (GTDB taxonomy): Bacteria > Actinomycetota > Actinomycetes > Actinomycetales > Dermatophilaceae > UBA4719. Next base: position 13,626 of record PKWT01000073.1, read on the forward strand.
GATCGTTTCGTTTCGGCGAAGGCTGCGGTCAGGACGTTCTGTTCGGTCATCTGATCGCCGGACAGTTCGGCGACGATCGCGCCGGCGCGCATGACAAGGATCCTGTGTGCGAGCCCGAGGACTTCCTCGATGTCTGAGGAGATGATGAGCACGCCGAGACCTGCTTCGGCTTGTTCGTTCAACAGCTCATAGATAGCTCGGCGCGAGCCGACGTCGACGCCTCGGGTGGGTTCGTCAGCGATGAGCAGTCGAGGTTGGCACAGCAGCGCGCGCGAAGAGCGCCTTCTGCTGGTTGCCGCCGGATAGTGATGAGACAGCGATCCCTGGGTGAGGAGCGCGAATGGCCAGGCGCTTGAGCAGTGTGGCGGCGCTTCGGCGTTCCTGGCGGGTGCGGATCAGCCCAGCGATGCTGTAGTCAGCCAAGTTGGCCAGGGTGATGTTGTCGAGAACGGACCGCTGCGGCAGCAGACCCTGCTCCTTGCGGGATTCGGGGATGAGGAAGATACCGCCCCGCAGCCCGTCCACAGGTGACCGCAGTCTCAGCTGGCTCCCGTCCACCCGGACTGTGCCACCGGCGTGGCGCGTTGAACCGACCAGCGCGTGCGCCAGTTCGCTGCGCCCAGCACCGACGAGCCCCGCCAGCCCAACGATTTCTCCCGGCGCCACCTGCAGGCTGACATCGCGCACGCCCGGCGCGGTCAGCGCATCGACGGACAGAACCGTGCAGCCAGAGTCACGGAGTCCTCGGATGACCTGATGCAGCTTGGCGGTATCGATCTGTGACAAGGCCGCGGTCGGCTCGTCCATGATGATGAATGAGGCACCCCGCGAGACAGCGCGCAGAATCTCCACTTTCTGTTGGTCGGCTGTCCGCAATGAACCAGTGACAGCTGCCCCGGGGACCAGTGCGTGCACCTCTCCCCGTGTCACCTCCAGGCTCACCGCGCGAACTGCCTGGACGCCGCCGAAGCTGCGACTGATGTTGGCGAGCTCAACGTGGCCGGAGCCGGTGGCCGGAGCCGGATCGGGGCTCACGCCTAGCCTGGCCATTCGCCGGTGAACTTGGCAGCGTTGGCGCTCGTGACGACTCCCTCGTCGGGAAGCGCCGTAACCGGGTTCACTGCACCTGAAGTGACATTGT
>PKWT01000138.1 GCA_003132125.1 Micrococcales bacterium
GCGAGGATCCCCTGCCGGGTGATGACCGACGGCATCCCGAAGCTCCCGGCCATCATGGCGACCTGGATGACCACGATGGCGATGGCCACGACGCCATAGCCGGGCTTGCCCAGCATTCGGGTGACGACTGGCACGACCGCGACGTTGGCCAGGATCGGTGCCGCGGTGCCGATCGTGTAGATGGACCCGCGGCCGAGAACACCCTTGCTGGCTGCGGCGCCCGCCGCGCCGTGACTCTCGCTGTCAGCCTCGGTGGTCACGGGGCGTCGCGATCAGGCGCCGACGAATCCGCGGATCAGGGCGATCACGCGGTCGACGTCGTCATCGGTGAGTGCGGGGAACAACGGAAGGGAGATCTCCTGCGCGTAGTACTCCTCGGCCACGGGGCACATGCCGGGCCGGTAGCCGAGGTCGGCGTAGACGGGATGCCGGTAGACGGGCAGGTAGTTGACCTGAACGCCGATGTCGTTGGCCCGCAGGTGCTCGAACAGCGCGCGTCGGCGGCCGTCGCGGATCCGCAGCGGGTAGAGGTGCCACATCGGGTCTGCGCCCTCGCGGCACGCGGGCAGCCGCAGCTCGTCGATGCCGGACAGCCCCGCGTTGTATCGGGCGGTGATCGCGTCGCGGCGAGCCTTGAAGGCGGGCAGCCGCGGCAGCTGGCTGGAGCCGAGCACGCAGAGCAGGTCTGGCAGGCGGTAGTTCAGGCCGAAGGCGTGGACCTCTTGGTGCCAGGGGCCTTCGTCCGGGAAGCGCAGCATCGCCGGGTCGCGGACCAGGCCGATGCTGCGGAACTTCAGGGCTCGGTCGACAACGTCATCGTGCAGGCTCACGAGGGCGCCGCCCTCAGCCGTGGTGAGGTTCTTGGTCGGGAAGAAGGAGAACGTCGTGACGTCGGCCAGCGACCCGACCGGCTGACCGTCCAGCGACCCGCCGATGGAGTGCGCGGCATCCTCGAGCAGCAGTGCGCCGCCCGCATGAGCGATCTCGGCCAGCGCTGTGATGTCGATCGGGTGTCCGGCGTAGTCGACCCCGGCGACGACCTTGGTGCGGTTGGTCATGGCGGCTGACACGGCGTCCGGGTCGAGGTTGCCGGTGTCCTCGCTGATGTCCGCGAACACGACCGTGGCGCCCAGGAGCGAGGCGCAGCTGGCGGTCGAGATGAACGTCAGGGGAGTGGTGATGACCTCGTCCCCTGCGCCGACTCCCATCGCGGCGTAGGCCACGTGCAGGGCGGCCGTCCCGGAGCTGACCGTCACCACGGGGGAGATGCCGAAGACATGGGCCAGGTCTTCCTCGAAGGCGGTCACCGCGGGGCCGGTGGTCAGCCAGTCGCTGCGCATGACGGCTGCGACGGCCTCGATGTCCGACTCGTCGATGGACTGACGTCCGTAGGGGAGCACGGCTCAGACGTCCGTATCCAGGAGCTTGGTGATCTCCTCGAGGGTGAACCACTGGTCGTTGGTGTCCGAGGTGTAGTGGAAGCCGTCGGCCACTGGCACGCCGCCGGCCGGTGGCTGGTAGCCCCACGCCGCCAGGTCGGGCTGCAGGACGTAGCGGTCGCCGACACGCAGGGCACGTCGGCCTTCTTCGGCGGAGATCATCTCTTCGTGCAGCTTCTCGCCGGGGCGCAGGCCCGAGTTGTGCATCGGCGCGCCGGGAACGACCGCCTGGGCCAGGTCGACGATCTTCATGGAGGGGATGCGGGGCACGTAGAGCTCGCCGCCGTGCATCATCTCGAAGGAGTCCAGCACGAACTTCACGGCTTGCGGCAAGGTGATGAAGAACCGGGTCATCCGCAGGTCCGTGATGGGCAGGGACTCACCGGTCTCGCCGAGCTTGCGGAAGAACGGGATCACCGAGCCGCGGCTGCCCATGACGTTGCCGTAGCGGACGACGCTGAATCGCGTGGGGTAGGCGGCGGCGTAGTGGTTGCCGGTGATGAAGAGCTTGTCGGCGGTCAGCTTCGTGGCGCCATACAGGTTGATCGGGCTGGAGGCCTTGTCGGTGGACAGGGCGACGACCCTCTTGACGCCGGCGTCGATGCACGCCTCGATGACGTTCTGCGAGCCGATGATGTTGGTCTTGACGAACTCATACGGGTTGTACTCGGCGGTGTCGACCTGCTTGAGAGCGGCCGCGTGGACGACGTAGTCGATTCCGTGCATGGCCCGGTTGAGCCGGTGCAGGTCGCGGATGTCGCCCAGGAACCAGCGCAAGCGGGGGTCATCGTTGAACCTCTGCCGGCATTCGTACTGCTTGAGCTCGTCACGGCTGAAGATGACGATGCGTCGGGGGTCGTCGTTGTCCAGGAGCTCCTGAATGAAGGCTTTTCCGAACGAACCCGTCCCGCCGGTGATGAGAATCGAGGAACCTGACAGAACTGACATTCGTGCCTCCATCGTGGCGCTGGCCTGTCTGGAATGATGTCACGGTCGGCAGGTTGTCACGGCGGGACCCACGCAGAAGGAGCACGATGCGCATCAACGCCGTCATCCAGGCACGAGCCGGCTCGACCCGACTTCCCGCCAAGGTCCTCGCTGACCTTGGCGGACGCCCCGTGCTCGAGTGGGTCGTCCGGGCGGCGCGGGCGGCCAACCTGGTCGACGAGGTGATCGTGGCGACGTCCACGCTGGCGGGCGATGACCTGGTCGCCGACCTGGCCGACTCGTTGGGGGTCGCGGTCGTGCGCGGGAGCGAGGACGACGTGCTCTCCCGCTTCGTTGCTGCGCTCGACGCCTATCCCGCCGACGCCCTGATACGCCTGACCGCGGACTGCCCGCTGCTGGACCCGTCGCTGATCGACGCGGTCGCCGGCGCCTGGACCGGGGCTCCGACCGTGGACTATGTCTCGACCGTTCTCGTGCGCAGCCTGCCGCGAGGGATGGACATCGAGCTGGTGACCGCGGGTGCTCTTCGAGCCGTCGACCGTATGGCGGTCGGTCACGATCGGGTGCACGTCACCTCTGCCGTCTATGCCCACCCGACGGCATACCGGCTGCTGGGCCTGTCCGTGACGCCTCCCGCCAACGACCTGAGGGTCACCCTCGATACGGCCGAAGACCTGGACCTGTTGCGGGCGCTGGTGGTCGAGCTGCCCGATGCGCCGCCGGAGTGGCGCGACGTCGTGGCGATCCTGCGTGCCCGCCCGGATCTCGTGGCCATCAACGCGGGTGTCGTGCAGAAGCTGCTCGAGGAAGGCTGATGCGGATCCTCGTGCTCTGTGACGGGGGTGGACCGCTCGGTGTCGGGCATGTGATCCGATCGCTGGCCCTGGCTGAGGCGTCGGTGGCTGCCGGCCATTCCGTCGTGGTTGCCGGCCATTTCGGGGGGTCATTCGTGCGGGGCCAGCTGGCTCTGGCGCCGGTCGAGGTCGTCCAGCTCGCGGCGACGATGGCTGACGGTGACCTGCAGCCCATCCTCGACCTGGTCCGGACCCTTCGTCCTGACGTGCTCCACGTCGACTCCTACGAGGCTCCGGGGCTGCTCGGGGAGCTCGTCGAGTCGCCTGGCGTTGAGCCCGGTTTCGGCATCCTGGCCCTCGGTGGTCAGCCTGCTGGCAACGTCGTTCTCAGCAACATGGAGGACGGCTCGTTCGGCCGCCGACCGGCCGATGTGGTCATCGACCCGACCATCGGCGCCGAGCTCTCGCCCCGTCCGGATGACGGATCGACCCTGCTCCTGCGTGGCTCCCGCTATACGCCGATCCGCCAGCGGGTGCTCGACGCCCGCCGGTCCGGCCAGGCCGACACCGCCGACACCGCCGATGACGCGGCTGCCCGTTCCGTGCTGGTGGTCATGGGAGGGACGGATCCTGTTGGCCTTGCTCCTGTTGCGGTCACGTTGCTGGCCGGCACCGGTCTGGCGCTGGACGTCACGGTGATCGCTGTCGGTGAGATCGCCGAGCGGGTCCGCGCAGCGGCCGAGGGTTCTTCGCTGTCACTGAGCGTCCTGGCTCCGGTGGACGACCTTGCCGCGCTGATGGTTCGGAAGGACCTGGTGATCAGCGCGGCCGGCACCTCCGTCGGGGAGCTGTGTTGCCTTGGCGTGCCGATGGCCCTGGTGTGGGCTGTGGGCAACCAGCGCGAGGGGTATGACCGGGTGGTCGCCGCCGGTGCCGCGGTGGGCCTGGGCGGACCCGAGCTCCGCGGGAATGGCCTCNNGAATGGCCTCCGCGGGAATGGCATTGGTGGGAATGACCTCGGCGGGGATGGGGCTGCTGTGGGCTTGTTGAGGAGAGCGTTGACGGGCTCGCGGGCCCGTGCCGACCTGGCGCTCGCCGGCCGGCAGGTCGTCGACGGGTTGGGCGCCTGGCGGGTGGTCCGGACGTGGGAGATGGCGAGGCGTTCCGTGCCGGCGGTGGTCGTCCCCGGGCGACTGGTCGCTCGCGCAGCCACCCTCGAGGACGCGCGACTTCTCTGGGAGTGGCGCAACGACCCGGCGACCCGCGAGAGCTCGAGGTCTTCGGAGGAGGTTCTGTGGGACGACCATCTCGCGTGGCTGGGCGACAGCCTCAACAGGACCGACCGGATGCTGCTGCTCGTCGAGGACGAAGCCGGCCCCGTCGGCACCGTCCGTTGGGATCTCACCCGGGAAAGGGAGGGGCAGCGCGAGTGGGAGGTCTCGATCACCGTGGCGCCCCAGCGACGACGCCAGTCTCTGGCCCGGCCCCTGCTTCGAGCGGGGGAAGAGGCCCTGTCCGCGATGGCGCGGTCGAGCGCGACGGACGTCACGGCATACCTCGCGGTGGTTCACATTGACAACGACGCCTCGGTGCGGTTGTTCGAGACCTCGGCGTATCTCCCCGATGCACCGCCGGATCACCGAGGCTTCATGCGGTTCCGTAAGGCTGCTCCGGTAGCCTGACGTCGATTCCAGACGGTGGGAGTGAGCGTGAAAGCGGATCTTGTTGTCGTCGGCTCGGGGTTCTTCGGGCTGACCGTTGCCCAGCAGTGTGCCGAGAACCTCGGCCTGAACGTCGTCGTCATCGACCGCCGCGCTCACATCGGTGGCAACGCCTATAGCGAGGCCGACGCCGAGACCGGTATCGAGGTGCACCGCTACGGCGCGCACCTGTTCCACACCTCGAACGAGCGGGTGTGGGAGTACGTCAACCGCTTCACGGCCTTCACCAGCTACCAGCACCGCGTCTACACCAACTTCCGCGGCCAGGTCTTCCCGATGCCGATCAACCTCGGCACCATCAACCAGTTCTTCGACGCGGCCTACTCACCCGACGAGGCGCGGCGCCTGATTGCCGAGCAAGCCAGCGAGTTCCCCTCGAGCGACGCGCGGAACCTCGAGGAGAAGGGGATCTCGCTGATCGGCCGTCCGCTCTACGAGGCGTTCATCAAGGGTTACACCGCCAAGCAGTGGCAGACCGACCCGACGCTGCTCGCGGCTGAGATCATCTCCCGGCTGCCGGTCCGCTACACCTACGACAACCGCTACTTCAACGACACCCACGAGGGTCTGCCGGTCGATGGTTACACCGCGTGGCTGGAGCAGATGGCCAGCCATGACCGCATCGAGGTTCGGCTCGGGACCGACTTCTTCGATACTTCCCAAGAGGTCAACAAGGACAACGTTGTCGGCAACATCCCGGTCGTCTACACCGGCCCGGTCGACCGCTACTTCGACTACGCGCAGGGCCGGCTCGGCTGGCGGACGCTGGACTTCGAGCGAGAGGTCCTGCCCACTGGTGACTTCCAGGGCACGTCGGTGATGAACTACGCCGACCCTGACGTGCCGTTCACGCGGATCCACGAGTTCCGCCACTTCCACCCCGAGCGCGACTATCCCGACGACAAGACCGTGATCATGCGCGAGTTCTCCCGGTTCGCCGAGGGCGCGGACGAGCCGTACTACCCCGTCAACACCCCGCAGGACCGGGAGCAGCTGCTGAGGTATCGCGACCTGGGCAGGGCCGAGAACGGCGTGCTGTTCGGGGGGCGCCTGGGCACCTACAAGTACCTCGACATGCACATGGCCATCGGCGCTGCGCTGAGCATGGTCGACAACACGCTGACGCCGCACTTCGCCAACGGCGCCCAGCTCGAGAGTGGCGGGGTCGACGACTGATCTTGTGATCCTCGACTGGGTCTCTGCCCTCGCCCCCGCCCTTGTGGCGGCGGTGCTTCTCGTGGTGCCCGGGCTGATCGTGAACCTCGGTCTGGGCGCGCGAGGATTCGACGTGCTGGGCCTGGCACCCCTGACGTCGTTGGGCGTTCTGGCGGTCGCGACCCTGATGGTGCCCGTATTCGTGGGTCGCTGGAGCCTGGTTGCGGTCGCCATGTCGCTTGCCCTGCTGGCCCTGGTCGCCGTCGTGGGACGCGCGATCATCGCGTGGCGAACGGGTGGTGCGGCCTTCGTTCGACCCGTCCTCACGCGCGGATGGTGGACGTCACGGCGGTGGACGCCGGATCGCCGAACGAGCTGGTGGCTCTCGTCCGCAGGCTTGGCGGCCGCAATCGTTGCCACCAACTTCATGCTCGGGGTGCGCGACCCCCACCTTCCATCACAGACGATTGACGCGGGCTTTCACTACAACGCTGTTCTGGCCGTCATCCGCTCGGGTCTTCCTGACGGAGGTACGGTCGGAGCAGCGTCCGGCGCTGTCGTCACGGCGTGGTACCCACCGCTGTGGCATGACCTCACAGCCATGGTCAGCACGCTCACCGGCGTCAACGTCGTGGTCGGCGCCAACGCCGTCGGGTGGGCGATCGGCGGGATCGTCTGGCCGTTGTCGATGGTCTGGCTGTGTTCGCGCATCCTGCCCCACGTCCGTTTGATCACCACCATGGCGCTCGGCCTGTGCGCCGGGGCCATCACCTTGTTTCCCTACCTCATGTTGAGCTTCGGCGTCCTGTGGCCGAACGTCCTGTCGCTGGCGGCGCTGCCCGCGGCGATCGCGTTGACGTTGATGGTGCTCCATCTGATGCCACGGTCCACCCATGCCCAGGACGACATCAGCTCGACCGGCGTTGCCGCCGACGGCGCAACTCTGGACGAGAACGAGGTTGCCGCCGTCCGAAGTGGAGTGGCGGTCGGGCCGGAGCTGAGCTGGTGGACGGTTCTGTTCGTGGGATTCGTGGGGTCCGTCGGGATGTTCTTCGCGCACCCCGGCGCGCTGTTCGCCTTGGGCATCTGGGCCGGCGTCGGGTCTGTCCTGCTCTCGGCGAGGCTGGTTGTCCGCAGCCGAGCGCTCGGGGCGCGCCAGCTCCGGCACTCGCTGTTGTTGCTCCTGGGCGGTTGGCTGGCTGTCCTTGGCGGGTGGGCCGCCCTGAACCTGATCCCGGCGCTGAACTCCGTGCGTGACTTCCACTGGCACGAGCTCATGACGATGAACCAGGCCATGGGCCAGGCGCTCACCCTCTCAACGATCATCACCAAGGCGCACTGGGTTCTTGGTGTCGCGGTGCTGTGGGGCTTCTACCGGTTGCTCAACGTGCCCCGCCTCCGCTGGTTGCTGATGAGCCACGTCTACCTGGTCTTTCTGTACATGATCTGCGCCGGCTCGACGAGCTGGCTGGCTCGGGAGCTGACCGGGTTCTGGTACAACGACGCACAACGGGTCGCAGCGCTGATCCCGATGACCGCGGTGCCTTTGGCCGCGCTGGGCATCACCAGCGCGGCGGATGCCGTGGGCCGTTTCGTCGGCAGGGTCTCGGCGGAGGTCTTCGATCGTCAGCTCTCCCCGCGCCGGGCACTGGGAATCGCCTGCTTGGGCATGTTGGTCGTTCCGGCCGCCCTCTACCCCAGCCAGGGCCTCGGTCACGGGGCGGCAGTTCTTCACGTCCGTTATGCCAACGCGAACTTCTCACACCTCTTCGTCACGGCGGACGAACAGGCGCTGTACGAGAAGCTCGCCAACCAGATCCCAGCCGGAGAAACGGTTCTGGGCAGTCCTTTCACCGGGGCTCAGTTCTCCAGCATCTGGTCAGGTCACCGTGTGGTCATCCCGCACACCAGCTCGAACCCGACCCCGGACGTCGCTCTGGTGTCCCAGAAGTTCAAGTCCTTCACCACGGACCCGCAGGTCTGCGCCGCGGTCAAGCGGCTCAAGGTCGGTGTGGTCATCGACGACTTCGACCGCTACGCGCCGATCGATGAGCGCCAGGCGAGCTATTCGGGCCTGGTCGACCTGTATGCCACGCCTGGTCTGACCCCGATCGGCTATGGCGCGAGCGTGGTCATCTATCGCGTGGGGGACTGCAAGAGCTGAGCCGAGGTGGCTCGAGCGACCAGACCAGATGAGCCCAGATCAGATGAGCTCAGATCAGCTGAGCCCAGATCAGCTGAGCCCAGATCAGCTGAGTTCAGATCAGGTCAGGTCAGATCAGATCAGATCAGATCAGATCAGATCAGGTCCCACGTCAGCGGCGTACCGCGCGAGACGTCCTGGCGGAAGGTTCGGCCCAGGGTGATCTCGATCTCGTCGGTGGCAAGACCACCTGAGGGTCGGATCGAGCGCACGTTCTCGCGAGTCACGGGGTCGCCTGACTTGACGTCAGCCACGACATACAGCGACCGACGAAGTCGCAGCACGGCCTGCTCGGACTCGGACGGACCCACCTTGGGCGGGCTCATCGACGACAGTCGCGCGGCCTCCGCTTCGCGGGTCAACATGGCGAATTCGTTGGGGTTCAAGGAGAACTCCGAGTCGACACCGCCGTCGGCGCGGTCCAGCGTCACGTGCTTTTCGATGCAGACGGCGCCCAATGCCACTGCTGCGATGGAGACACCGATCCCGCGGGTGTGGTCCGACAGGCCGACCGGGACGCCGAAGGCCTGTTCGAACAACGCGATGTTGCTCAGGTGGGTGTCTTGCGGCATGGCCGGGTACGACGACGTGCAGGCCAGCAGAATCAGCTGCGAACAGCCGCCGTCGCGTGCCGCGTTGACGGCCGCGTCGATCTCGCGCAGCGTCGCCATGCCGGTGGACATGATGATCGGTTTGCCGGTGCCGGCGATCTCGCGGATCAGCGGCAGGTCGACGATCTCGGCCGATGCCGTCTTGTAGACCTCGACCCCGAGATCCTCGAGGAAGGCGATGGCCGTCGGGTCGAACGGGCTCGAGAACGGCAGGAGTCCCTTCTCCCGCGCCCGGTCGAAGATCGGCTTGTGCCACTCCCAGGGCGTGTGCGCCTCCTGGTACAGCTGGTACAGGTTGCGTCCGCCCCACAGTCGGTGCCCATCGGTGATCCGGAACGCAGGGGTGTCGACATCGATGGTGATGGTGTCCGGCGTGTACGTCTGGATCTTCAGTGCCTGGGCGCCGGTCTCGGCCACCGCGTCGACGATCTGCAGGGCGCGGCCGAGGTCGCCGTTGTGGTTTCCCGACATCTCGGCGATGACAAAGGGGCGTTGTTCGCGGCTGATCGTGTGCGATCCGATGCGCACTGATGGACTTGCTGAACGAGTTGAGGTCACGTGCTTCAGCCTACGTTGGTGGGCGACCTTCGGCTCCGCAGCGCCATGAGGCCACGATTACGGCAGGAGTGTGAGAGAAATGGACCCATGGGTCTGGATCGCGGAGTGAGTCCTGAGGCGCCGCCGCCCGGTGGCATGTCGGGTCCTCCTGGTCTGCTGCTGCGTCTGATCCGGGATCAGCGGGTTGCGTTCATTGTCGTCGGGGCGATCAACACGGTCGTCGGCTATGCCTTCTTCGTCACGTTCCTGTGGACCATTGGCGATCGGTGGGGCAGGCCGTGGAGCTACCTTGCGGCCTTGGCCTGCGCTCACGTCGTCAGCGTCCTGGTCGCCTTCGTCCTCTATCGGTTCGTCGTCTTCCGGGTCCGCGGTCACGTGCTGTCGGACCTGTGGCGGTTCGAGACGGTCTATCTCGCAGCGTTGGCCGTCAACTTCGTGCTGCTGCCGTTGTTGGTCGAGATCGCTGGTCTGCCAGTGCTTTTGGCGCAGGCCCTGATCGTGTTCGTCACCTCGTTGATGAGCTGG
>PKWT01000504.1 GCA_003132125.1 Micrococcales bacterium
CGATGCGCCCAAATGCGTCCACAATGCGCCCACGGACATAAGAAGCAGGTCCGAGCCGCCCTCCGGGAACACCGAACAGGGCACTGATGACCTGCGCAAACACGGAGACATCAGAGCCGACGGGGGGACTCGAACCCCCAACCCCCTGTTTACAAGTCATAGTGGACGTATTTCGTTGCGTATCAGCGCCTTTCGCCCCGTGCTGCCTGAGCACGGAACCGTCGCTGTTGCTTGCTGTCGGTCAATGTTGGGCAAGCGTTCACAGTCTGCGCCCACGGATGCGCCCACACGCCGCTCCTCGTGCTGTGACAGCAGAACTACCAGCGCCAGACCGGAGAAGGCGGTACAAGTTCGCAGGCAAAACGCCACGACGGCGCGATCAGCCGTGAAGGCAGTGTGTCGCTCACCTCGCCCTGACCCGTCGAACGGGCCGGGGCCCACGCTCAGGTGATTCTTTCCGGCTCCGGGGTGGCGACGGTCAGGTTCCGCAGCCACAGCCCTGAGCGCAGCCGGCGCCATCCGATGGCCAGCCGGACGACCTCCTCCAGCGACAGCACCAGGTAGACCGCCCACACCGGGAAGCCGAAGACAAAGGCCGCGACGAACGCCGTAGGCACCCCGACGACCCAGGTGGCCAGCGACTCCATGATCAGGACGAAGCGGCTGTCGCCGCCGGCGTTGAGCACCGCTCCGGCCAGGATCATGTTGGCGACCTTCACCCACAGGAACCCGGCAAAGACAAGCATGCACAGCTGCCCCATGTGCCGGACGTGTCCCGACACCGCAAACAGCCCGACGTACATCGACGAACCGGCAGCCAGCAACACGCCGATCCCCAGCGCGGCTACGACACCTCCGCTGATCAGCTGGTTCCCGCGCAGGCTGGCGTCGGTGAGATCGCTGCGGCCGAGGCGTTGCCCGACGAGCACCCCGGCGGTGCTGGCCAGGCCGGCGAGGAGGCCGATGGCCAGCGACTGTACCGGGAACGTCATCGCCATGGCCGCCAGTGAGTCCGTGCCCATGCGTCCGTAGACCACCACGTATGCGGTCTCGCCCAACACCCACAACAGCTCGTTGAACGCCAGGGGCAGCGCCACCACCGCGAAGCGGCGCAGCAGCTGCGCGTCGGCGCCACGCAGGTCCGCCAGCCTGGTCACCGCGACAATGTGGCGGGCGGCATAGGCGCCGACCAGGATCACCGTGATCTCGACGAACCGCGCCGCCGTGGTGGCGATAGCGGCGCCCACCAGACCCAGCCGTGGCAGGCCCAGGTGTCCGAAGATCAGCAGCCAGTCCAATGCCAGGTTGAGCACGGCCGCCGCGATGCTCGCCCACATCGGCAGCCGCACGGAACCGGTGCTGCGCAGCACCGCGGAATAGATCAGCGTGAGCATCGTCGGCAGGTAACCCAGCGCGACGATGCGGACGAACCCGCCACCCTCAGCCAGCACCCGGCTGTCGGTGGTGAACGGCGACATGACCGCCCTCGGGAACACCGCCACGAAGAAAGTGATTGCCGTGGCGAAGGCGAACCCGAGCAGCAGCCCGAGGCCCAGCAGATGGCGGATGCGGTTACGGTCGCCGCTGCCCCAGTGCTGCGCGGCGAAGATAGAGACGCCGGTGGCCAGGCCGGTCAGTGCGACGATCAGAACGCCGGTCAGTTTGGAACTGATGCCGACGGTGGCTACCGCGGTCGTCCCAAGCTGGCCCACCATGAGCTGGTCGGTCACCAACAGCAGCGACATCACCACGCTCTGCGCGGTGACCGGGACCGCGATGGCCCTGACCTCGCGAAGAAAGACCCGGTCCTTGATCATGAGGCGGCCGGTAAGTTGAGGGAGGCGTCGGCGGCCGAGCTGCAGCGCGTGAACCGCATCAGCAGGTGTCGGGGCCGTGAGATGACCTCTTGGACGTCGAAGCGCTTCACGCCGCTCACCTCGCGGTAACCGTCGCCGTCGGCGAGCGAGACGTTGCCCAACCCGCCGACGATGATCGGCAACTGCATCAAGATGATCTCGTCGACGAGATCATCGTCGAACAGCTGCCAGTTGACCTCCCCGCCGCCCTCCACCATGAGGTGGCGCATACCGCGCGTCTTCAGTTCGGCCAAGAGTATCCGGAAATCGACTTTGTCCTCGCCGCAAACAAGCACTTCTTTGCCACACCTTCGAATGCGGTCGGCCTGCTCGGAATCCGACGCCGCCCGCGTCGTGGCCACTATCGTCGGCTCGGACGTGCTCAGCACGCTGGATTCCTTCGAGAACCTTAATGACCTGCTGGGAATGACGCGGACGGGCGTCGTTCCTGACCGGCCCCGGTTGGTGAGGCTCGGATTGTCGGCGGTGATGGTGCTGCGGCCGACCATGATCGCGTCGACCGTGCCGCGGAATTCGTGGATGAAGCGGATGTCCTCGTCCTCGAGCAGCTGGAACAGCTCCTTGCTGGAATTACCGCGGCCCAGCGTCAACTTGGCGTCGATCGAGACCTGGCTGAATACCGTAACCTTCATCGCGATTCCCCCTTCGGTTCCGGCTGCGCTGCCATCTGCCCAGCGACGCGGGAGCGCGCGCAGACGTGCATGAGTGCGGCCGCCTCCGCTGGGCTGCAGCGTCCGGCCAGGAGGCGTTCGAGAGCGAGGCGCATGGCGAACCAGACGTCGAGCATCACGTCGTCCAACGGCATCGGCCGGCAGTCGGGGACGAGGTCCATGATCGCCAGCGAGTTTTCGTCGAGAGCGTCGCGGTCGATCTCGAGGCCCGCCTTGGCGGGCCAGCGCTGTACTGACGTGACCCACTCCGCCTGCGACTCGTCGCTAAGCACGAACTCGGTGAACCCCGCGACGAGGTCGCCCTTCGGACCGGTCAGTGACTGCTTTGGGTAGATCAGACCGACGCTGGACGACATCGACTGCATTGCGCGGCCGGCGATGGTGGGCATCGGCCCCACGCCGAGGGAGGAGCCCATCTTCTGGATGAGGTAGTTGGCTACCCATTCGCCGGCGATTATCGCGGCCGTGTGGCCGGCGATGGTGGGCATCGGCCCCACGCCGAGGGAGGAGCCCATCTTCTGGATGAGGTAGTTGGCTACCCATTCGCCGGCGATTATCGCGGCCGTGTGGCCGGCGA
>PKWT01000085.1:0-416 GCA_003132125.1 Micrococcales bacterium
CTGTAGTAGGAGTTGCCGCCGTCGATGATCGTGACCCCAGCGACCATGTGGGCGGCCAGTGACTCGATGGCCTTGCCGGTGATCTCACCGGCAGGCACCATGACCCACGCGGCGCGAGGCGGGGACAGCTTTTCGACGAAGTCAGCCACCGAGCTCGTGCCCGTCGCCCCTTCCTTCTCCAGCGCGGTGACGGCCGCGGGGTCCACGTCGAACACCACGCAGGTGTGGCCGTCGCGGATCAGGCGGCGCGCGATGTTCGCTCCCATCCGTCCGAGCCCGACCACGCCGAGCTGCATCGGGGTGCCTGTCGCCATCGTGATATCTCCTCTGATCGGGTGTCTCTGAGCTGGTGCCTCGTGACCTGGTGTCTGACGTCGGGCTCTTCCTGGGACCGGTGCCCAGGCCTGCGGTCAGCT
>PKWT01000085.1:423-7082 GCA_003132125.1 Micrococcales bacterium
GGTGCTCAACCAGTGGTTGGATGACCCGCCAGGTCTCCTCCACAGCATCCTCCCGGGTGAAGAGCGAAAGATCGCCGGCGAGCGCGTCGTGGATGAGGCGCTCGTAGGGAGTGCGGGGCTTGCCGAGCTCCTCGGTGAACGCCATGTCCATGTGCACGTCCCGGGGCACCGAACCCTCCGGCCCCTTGGACAGCATGACCAGACGCAGTCCGGCGTCCGGGTCGACACGCAAGACCAGCTGGTTGGGGGCTGTGTGACGCGGCTCGTCGAGGAAGGCCAAGCGGGGCGGACGCTTGAAGATCACCCTGACCTCGGTGGCGGTCGTCGCCAATGCCTTGCCAGCCCGGATGAAGAACGGCACGCCGGCCCAACGCCAGTTGTCCACCTCCAGCCGCAGCGCCACGTAGGTCTCGGTCACGGATGCCTTCCGCACGCCGGGAACCTCGCCGTACCCGTCGTACTGCCCCCGCACACNNAGGGCAAGCACCTGCAGGAGGTGGTTCTGGACCACGTCACGCAGCGCACCCACCGAGTCGTAGAAGGCGCCCCGGTCCTCGACGCCGAAGTCCTCGGCCAAGGTGACCTGCACAGCGGCCACATGCTCGCGATTCCACACCGGCTCGAGCAGCGCATTGGCGAATCGGAGGAAATGGATGTCCAGCACCGGCTGCTTGCCCAAGAAGTGGTCGATCCGCAGGATCTGATCCTCGGCGAGCACCTCGTGCAGCTCGGCGTTCAGGGACCGCGCGGAGGCCAGGTCGCGGCCGAAGGGCTTCTCGATCATCACCCGGCCGTGTTCGGTCAGACCGGCTTGGCCAAGAGCCGCCACCACCCGAGCGAAGAGCGAGGGCGGGATCTCCAGGTAGAACAGCGGCCGGGTGAAAGCGCTCAACCGAACGGCCAGCTCCTCGTAGGTGGCCTGGTCGGTGAAGTCGCCCTTCAGATAGCTGAGCCGCCCGGCCAGACGATGGAACGCCACCTCGTCCACCACGTCCTCGTCTGCCGTTACGGCTTCGCGCACCATGGCGCGCAGGTGGTCCTCCGACCAGTCGTCCATCGCCACGCCGATGATCGGGCAGTCCAGCTGGCCCGCCACCTCCAGGCGATACAGCGAGCGAAACGTCATCTTGCGCGCCAGGTCCCCGGTGATCCCGAAGATCACCAACGCGTCGGCCGCCATGGCTGTGGACCTGCTCATGCCGGGCCCATTGTCGCTCGCATCGAGGCGGAGCTCGCGTTCTGGTCCATGGTCAACGAGCCTGACACGGGTTTCTGGGTGGATTGTGGGAGGACGTTGTACGGCGGCTCCACGGCACGAGCCGCAGTCGGAGATCAAGGATCCGGTCCTGTGCCACCAGCTCCGGACCTACGTCGCGCCACTTGCCGATGTCACTCATCTCAGCTGGAAGAGGCCGCGTTGAACGGACCGTCTGCCGGCCCCGGACGCTTTCGCTGACGTTGCGCGCAGCGCGTTTTCCGACCTGACTTGTCACCGCACTCCAGCCAACGTTCAGACATGCGGCCAAGCGCCTGCAACGCCCTCATCTCTGCCGCCATGGGTGTGCGACCTCTCCAGCGAGAGATCTGCATAACCGAGTTCTTCGGCCCGGTCAGCCTCGTGTATCGAGTCGCCGACGAGGATGAAGCCATCCACATCGTTACGGGCTGGGCGGGTCGGTGTTCACCCGCGACGTGGCTCGCGGTGAGCGGGTCGCGCGGCGGGTTGAGACGGGCATGGTGTTCGTCAACCACCCCACCATGGTCAAGTCCGATATCACCTTCGGCGGCGTGAAGGCCTCCGGCTATGGCCATGAACTCACCGAGCTCGGTACCCGCGAGTTCGTCACCAACAAGGTCATCGACGTCGTCGACATCGACGCCCCGTTCTAACCATGCACACACCCGGTGGTTGCCTGCAGTTCAGCCAAGGCCGAAGAAGGCCATGCACTCCTCGACCCCGGTGACCGTTACTTGCTCCGGCCACCCAGAGGCCGTCCACCGCTCGCGGGTGAGCCGTAGGTGGGCCATCTCTCCGGCAACGTCATCCCGCCGATCGGCGGTCACGCCGTTGTCGACGTACCCAATGGCCCGTGAGACACCCAACGACGCGTGGTTGTCGCTCCACGCCGAGGTGATGGCGAACCGAGCGCCAAGTGGTCCGAACGCCAGTGTCAGCACCGCGGCCCGCATCTGCTTACCCAAACCACGGCCCCGGACCGCGCCAGCCAGGAAGGAGGACGAGTCCACCGTTCGCAACGTCGAGAAGTCATCGCCCTCCAGCCCCTGATATCCCACCAGCTGACCGTCCAGGAAGACTCCGAAGCTCAGTGCCCACGACTCGGGGCGCCAACCGGCCCGTCCCCGCCAGTAGGTCTGGTACACCCCCACCCGTCGATTCCTGGTCGGGTCGAGCCCGTCGTAGGTCGTGGACGAAGGGTCTAGTTCGACGTCCTCAGGGAAGATAGCGGCGAGTGAGCCCAGGTCAGCCTCCCTCAGGTGCCGGAGCTCGAGGTCGGGGGTGGTCAAACGGATGTCGAACATCGGCCAGTCGCGATAGCTCACTCTTCGGACGCTAAGGTGTGCGCATGCTTCAACGGCTCAACCCGGAGCCGCCCGCCAGAAGTTGTTTCGGCAGAGTCCATGCTCGCGGCTCGGATAGGCAACAGCTCGCGGACGTTGCGGAACCATCTCCGACCAGGCAGCGGACCCCAGGCGATAGCCAGACGGGGATCCGCCAGTGGACACCGATGGACTCCGATTTGCACCACTGTCGCAGGCGCAACTATGTGTCAGGGGGCCTGGGTATTCATCCCCTACGTCGAGTCCGGCGTTTCCTGGCAGCTTCTACCAATCGCGTCTGACTTGGGACTCCACGCAGCCGGGGGGTGCTGTCTTGCCAAGAGGTGGCCGGCGGACTGTGCGGGCCGACCAAGCTGCAGAGGGACGCCGTCGGCGGCGCTGCTTACTGCCTATGCCCGATGTTCAATGTCATGGTGGGCGACAGATGGGCGGCTGAGTCCGGTGCGGGAATCTGGGACCTCTGCCAGATCACATCCCCCCGATCTCGCAGACCGATGGCCCACCGGCGCAACTCGGACACATGTCTTTGGCCTATAGGCCCAGTTGGTGAAGCAGCCGTCATTGGCTGCGTTGGCGGGTTGCCACAGCGAACTGCACCGAGCCCGCTCGCCTTGACAGTGCACCCGTAGGTGAGCAGGACGAGGTTAGGGGGGCACGCGAAGGCACCAGTGACCTCCGTTGCCTTGCGCCTCAACACATTCGGGGTGCGTCGGGCTGTCAGCGGGCCAGCGAGCCCATCGGGTCCCAGGCCGGCAGCACGATGGGCTCGGCCTCCAACGCGCTCAACAGCTCCGGCGGTAACTGGTCACGTCGTGCGGCGATCTCGAACACGTGCTCGTCGAACCAGTTGTCGTTCATCGTCCAGAAGCCCTTGTCGGCTTTCTCGTCGCCCCAGCTGTTCTCGACTCGCCACTTGCGCGGGCTCCCGTCGACGACATCGACGCCGGTGAACAGCATCGCGTGGGTCATCAGGGCGTCGTGCACCGCCAGCCGCTCAGCTTTGTCGAGGGAGAACGAGACGTCGTACACCGACTTGAGGTCGTACAGGCGGGCGTCCCAGATACCAAGATCGTTGTTCCGCATCTTGCCAACGTCGCAGCCGAACCACACGGGTGTGCCTCCGATAATGGCATCCATGGCGGCCTTCTTCATGACGGCGATTTCGACGTTGAGGTAGACCACCGGGGGCCCGCCGACGACGTTCCCGAGGTAGTCCACGGTGAACGTCCGCCCCTTGGGGCTGGTCGGCCGGCGATCGTCAACGAGGCAGACGTAGTCTTCCAGCGCGAGCGGGACGTACTTCGCCGCGAACTCCTTCGGCGTCATCTCACCGTCACGGTGAAACACCCGGTCCTTGTCGGCCCACTGCCAGGGAAAGCGTTCCGGCGGGGTGCCTAGGTGGATGCACAGAATCCGGTGGACGGCCTCCACGATGTGCTGCTTGCGTTCCTGCTGCTCCTCGGTAGGACATCCCCGCAGCTCCAATGCGCCTTGGCGAAGGACGCTTTGCAGGATCTCGTTCATCCGCGCAGTCTGGGATGAGCTGTGCGTCTCCGGCATAACGGTCTTGGGCACGACACCGTGCTTGGCGACGAGCGCGACGAACATGTTCCACTGCCCGCCGTCGTTGGTCACGTCGGAGAGCAGGAACGCGACCGTGCGGTCATCCAGGTCCCGGTCCGCTGTCTGGATCATCGCCTCGAGGAAGAAGTTCGCCCGCTCAAGCTTGTCCCAGAACATGAGGTGGTTCTGGGAGAACTCGAACTCCTTGAGATTCATGACCTTCGCGGCGCCCACCCTCAGGAGGTTCAGCCCGGCGAACAGCCAACAGCGACCGCTCTTCTTCTGGTTCGTGACACTCCAGTCGTCGAGCAGGTTCGACACTGTCGTGTCGGTCCCGACGACGACCTCTCGGTCCAGGGCGACTTCATCGATCGACGTCTGTGCCACGGCGTTCTGAGCCACGCGGTTCTTGGGGTTGGCCGAGAACTGCTTACGCATCAGCTCCAGGTCGGTCTCGGACAGGTTCGCTGACATAGGTGCTCCGTGAAGTGCGTTGTTCGCGATGGAGGTTTCACCCTAGACCGGCGTCCAGATCGCTCGTCGCCGAAGCTGCACCATCGGCGGGTATGGTCCCGCTCATGACACGTTTGCGGCCGGCCGCGCTGGCTGTTGTGAGCTTGCTGGCGCTTTCCGCCTGTGCGAGCACGTCAACGGCCCCCATCGCACTGCCGTCAAAGGACGCGGCGCCAGCCGAAGTTCTCGGTGCGTATCTGCGAGCCCTGAAGACAGGCGACTGCAAAGCCGCGCACGCGCTGGCCACGAGTACCTTCACTTTCGGCAACGGCGAACTCTGCGGGCATCTCAGCGTGAAGTCGTACACGCCAGTGGGAGACCCGGCGACTCCCGGTGATCAGGCGATCTTCTCCACGAATCTCATCACCGAAGGCGGCGACGCTTCAATGCCCGACGGGCTTCATACCTGGTTCTATACCCTGCTCAGGCAGGCGGACGGTGCATGGCGACTCGTTGGCGGCGGCAGCGGGCCGTGACCAACCGGGTCGGTCAGCGGGACGGTGTGAGCACGAAGACGCCCCAACCGAGGTAGCGCCGCTGGTAGGTCAGGTACTCACGCTGGGAGTCGTCCAGGAACGTCTGCACGTCCGGTGTCAACGGGTCACCAGGGTGAGAGTCGAGCCACTGCCGCAGGGCCCACCACTGGGAGGCAACGTAGCGATCCCAGCTGTGCTCGTCGGCCAGGACCATCTCGACGAGCTCGGTCCTGGCAGCTTTGAATCGGTCGAGAAGACCGGGCAGGTCGCTGAATTCGGCATGGACCGCAGCCACATCGGCGCCGAGAGCTCTCTCGGCTTCTGGGGAAGGNNCGCCGTTCCCTATCCAGGTAGCGCCAACGCAGCTGGCGATATCGAAGGCCTCCGGTTCGGACTCAAATGTCTGCGCGTCGCCATGCTTGATGACGACCCGGTCAGCCACGCCGAGCTTCTCGGCGCGACTGCGGGCCGCGGTGACAAACACCTCACTGATGTCGACACCCACCCCTCGGGAGCCGAAGTCCTGCGCCCAGCGGCAGAGCATCTCGCCCTTGCCGCAAGCCAGGTCGAGCACGCGGGTGCCCTTCTTGACGCGAGCCACTTCACCGACCTCCATCAGCTGGGCGTCAGTGAAGGGATCAAGGATTCGATGGTTGACTTCGGCGATTTCGTGAAGGGCAAGCGACACATCACCAACCGTCCCACCGAGCATTGATGCCGTCCACCCAAATACCGATACCGTCCTGCAAATCGAACGCGATACGGCGACGATGAGTAGGCGGATGCCTGTCACTGGAATGTGCCCGCATGGGTGTGGTCTACGGGACGGGGACCGATCGACCGTGTTCGCGAGCCGATCCCTCTCCGAACCAGCAAGTTGATACGCTCCGCCGATGCCTTACGACGCTGCCTGGGTTCTGCGCTTCGCCGAGGCGAACGCGGCGCAACGCGCCATACGCCTGTTGGCGGGAACGCGACCGATGGCTTGGCTGTTCACACATTTGCTGCACCACCTCGACGGTCCAGTGCTGCGCCTCAGTCGCGGTCGTCGCTCCATCACTTCGGCGCTAACCGGTCTGCCCATCGTTGAGCTCACGACGGTCGGTGCCCGCTCCAACGCGCCACGCACGCTGCCCATCATCGGCGTGCCCGACGGGGACCGCCTCGTACTCGTCGCGTCGAACTACGGCCAACCACGGAACCCGGGCTGGTATCACAACCTCAAGGCCAACCCACGGTGCAGCGTCGTCTTCCGTGGTCGTAGGTACGAGATGGAGGCCTACGAGGCTGAGGACGACGAACGCGAGCGGCTGTGGGAGATGGATGTCGCGGTCTACCCGCCCCGCAACGACTATGCGAGGCGAGCGGGAGACCGGCGCATCCCGGTGATGGTCCTGCAACCAGCGCCGGCAGCGACGTGATGTAGGCGAGGAGCAGGCATCGTGGCTGATCGAGGGCGACGGCCCCCGCCACTTGATTCGCTCTGCCAGAGAGCGCAGTTCTCGTGACTTTGGACGTTGACTTTGG
>PKWT01000335.1 GCA_003132125.1 Micrococcales bacterium
CGACCCCGACCCCGACCCCGACTGCGTCAGCGACGTCCACGGCGACCTCCACCCCGACCTCGTCCGCCACCCCGTCATCCGGCGGGACCGCATCGTCGACGGGTACGTCGACGGGTACGTCGGCCCATCCCTCGAACCAGGCACCGACGGTGCCCGAGCAACCCACGGGTACCGGCGCCGTGACGATCAGCGGCGTCGGTGTCGACTCGACACTGACATCGAGCGGGACGACCGTCAACCTCTCCGGCCACGGTCTCCTGATGCAGCTGACGGTCACCCTGAACGGCCACGACGTCACCTTGTCGAGTGACCACGTGGTCCGGGTCCCGCAGGAGGGTGCGCTGCGCGTCGCGATCCGTGGCTTTAAGCCGGGTACGCCAGCCACCGTCTGGGGCTTCTCGACTCCCACCATGCTGACGAGATTGACGATCGCGGCCGACCGGTCCGGCGTCCAGGCCTTCACCCTGCCTGCGTCGATGCTCCCCGGCCCGCACACGCTCGTCGTCGCCGGAACCAGCGTGGAGGGCAAGCCCGCGACCATGTCCGTCGGGATCCTCGTGACGGCGCCCTCGGCGGCCTCCGCCGTGACCCAGGGTGCCGGTCTCGTGGCTCCCGCTGCCGGGGCCAGCTGGTGGTGGCTCCTGGTCGTCGCGGCCGTGCTCGGCTTCGGCTTCTTCCTGCTGGTCTGGCGTCGACGCAAGAAGGACGACGAGGAGCCCGTCGCGGCCTGATGCGTGACGGTTGAGCCGCGGTGACCGGCGCCGGCCGCGTCGTCCACCGCGGCTGACCGAGAGAGCTCAGGGAGCAGTCTCGGTCAGCATTCGGGCCAGGAGGGTGTGGACCTGTCTTTGGTCCTGCGGCGTGAGGCGTGCCGTGAGAGGCGCGAGCGCTCCGGCGATCTCGGCTTCCACGGTCCTGGCAAGGCGCCGGCCCTTGGTCGAGAGACCGACACGTACTGACCGGCCGTCCTCGGGCGTCGTGCTGCGCTGGACGAGCCCCCGCGTCTCGGCCCGGTCGATCAGGCCGCTGACAGTGGACTTCTCGAGCACGAGGTAGTCGGCAAGCTCGGCCATCTTGGGCTGCCGGTCCCGCAGGATGCCCAGCAGCCGCAGGAGGGTGAGCGACAGGTCGTGCGCGGCGCCCACCCGGGTCAGTACGGCCGCGACCGCGAAGGAGGTCTGGACCAGGTCATCCATGAGGTCCCTGCGCAGATCAGCCGATGTCGCCACGATGACCATCGTATCTTGACTTAGTTCGTGATACCAACTACTTTAGTTCGTGGCACCAACCAAGTGCGTTTGGACCCAGCACCCCAGAGAAGGCCAGCAACGTGTACGCGGCAGTCGTCTCCTCCTACCGCCGGCTATCAACCCCCAGAACCGCGGTTGCTTATCGATCAGTTCCTGCTTGGACGACATGCACAACACCTCAGATCAGAACGGTGTTGCGACGACCGATTGAACTCGCCATCCGCCAACGGGACGGTTGAAGGTTCGCGTTCGTTACATGTAACATTGCAGTATGGCTAGCACACGAGAGCGGGTCCGCGAACATCGCCAGCGTTTGCGCGCCCAGGGCCTCCGGCCTGTTCAGATCTGGGTGCCCGACGTACGGGCCCCGGAATTCGTCGCGGAAGCTCACCGCCAGTCGGCTGCCATCGCGGCCAGCGAGCACGAGGCCGACGACCAAGCCTTCGTCGAAGCCATCTCCGTCGACTGGACCGCCGAGTGAGGCGAGGCGACATCTGCATCGCTGCTGCACGAGGTATCTATACCGGCAAGCCGAGACCCGTCGTCATCGTTCAGGACGATCGGTTCGATGCAACCGCCTCGATCACGGTCTGTCCGCTGACAACCAATCCCCTCGACGCACCGCTGACCCGGATCGATGTGGAGGTGACGGCGGCCACCGGGATCGAGCAGCCAAGCAAGATCATGATCGACAAGATCACGACGATGCCGCGGGCGAACGTGCGCGACCATCTAGGGCGTCTCGCCGATGCAGATCTCATCCGGCTCGACCGCGCACTCCTCGTATTTCTCGGGCTTGCCGAATGAGAATGACTCAGCCACGGGTCCGTAGCGGGCTTACGAGAATTCGGCCGACCCGCAGCAGCGGCCTCGGCTGGCTAATTCGTTCCCGTAGGCCGATCGGCTTGCGGTGATCATCCACGGCCAGCAACGTCGTTAAGGCTGTGTCACTGGCCCTTCCCGTATTGGAACAACCCTCGCTGTCATGTCTGAGGTCGTCACTAGCATTGGCTACATGTCACAGTGCACTGCCCCCATACGGGGCCACATCAGGGGCGGCGGCGCCAACTGCCCAGTTCACGGACGCGGCGGCGGGTACGGCTACGCGCCGTCGCGGCCGTACCCGTCCTACCCAGCACCGACCGCGCCTGTGCGCACCAGCGGGAGTTTGTCGAGCAGCAGCGGGGGCGGGGGACGTCGCACCGCCCGGCCGGCCTGGCAGCCGAGCGCGTCGACTGCCTCGTACACGCCGCAGCAGGTGCGCGACCTCGAGCCTGTCCGCGCGGCGGCCGTGGCACGAACTCAGGAGCACGACGTGTTCCTCTGCCACGCCTGGCCCGACCGCCAGGCCGACGCGAAGGATGCCTACGACTTGCTCGTCGGGGAGGACGTCTCGGTGTGGTTCAGCGAGGTGAGCCTTCGGCCCGGCACGGACATGCGAGTGGCCATCGAAAGGGGGCTCGTGAGTTCGCGCATGGGCATCGTCCTGGTGACGCCCGCCATGCTCGACAAACTGCGCACCGATCGAAGCATCGCGAACAATGAGCTCAGCGCTCTGTTGCGCCGCAACCTCCTGGTGCCGGTCATGCACGGTGTGACGTTCGAGGAGCTTGACCAGGTGAGCCCCACGCTCGCGTCACGTGGCGGATTCAGCACGGCGGAGGAGTCCATGGAGGACATCGCCGTGAAGATCGCCGAACTCGTCGGAACGCTCGCCGATGAATAGGCAGACGAACTCAGCATGAAGTCGGCCGCCAAGTAGCGCCGGATAGGAACGGGCACTACGCCTCGGAGCGTTCTCGATACCCGATCGACCAACGGAACGACCGGGGCGCCGCTATGGTCGCGCCGGCCAAGTAACCGCCTGCGCCACGATCACCCGGTCGCCGTTGTAAGCGAGCGCAGGTCCACCGTGGAGCTCGAAACCGAGCGCGAGCGCCTCACTGACTCGCCGGCAGAACGCCTCGTCGTCCGGTCCGGTCAGAACGCGGTACCGAGGCAGTTCATCAGGTGGGGTCGACATGATCCGATTCTGCCTTCAGGTACAACCGCCTTCGGCAGTGGCCCCGTCCTCCGTCCCGTAGCGGATCGGTCAGCGGGACGGTCTGAGCACGAAGACGCCCCAACCGAGGTAGCGGCGCTGGTAGCTCAGGTACTCACGCTGGGAGTCGTCCAGGAACGTCTGCACGTCCGGTGTCAACGGGTCACCGGGGTGAGAGTCGAGCCACTGCCGCAGGGTCCACCACTGTGCGGCAACGTAGCGATCCCAGCTGTGCTCGTCGGCCAGGACAAACTCGACGAGGTCGGTCCCGGCAGCGTTGAACCGGTCGACAAGGCCGGGCAGGTCGCTGAATTCGGCATTGACCGCAGCGACGTCGTCGCCGAGGGCTCTCTCGGCTTCTGGGGAAGGCGGCTCCCGCCAGTACGGCTCACCAATCAGGAGCAAGCCGTCCGAGGTAATCGCGCGCCGCAGCAAGTCAATCGTGCCGGCCACGCCGTTCCCTATCCAGGTAGCACCAACGCAGCTGGCGATATCGAAGGCCTCCGGTTCGGGCTCGAATGTCTGCGCGTCCCCATGCTCGATGACGACCCAGTCCGCCACGCCGAGCTTCTCGGCGCGACTGCGAGCGGCGGTGACAAACACCTCACTGATGTCGACACCAACACCGCGGGAGCCGAAGTCCTGCGCCCAGCGGCAGAGCATCTCGCCCTTGCCGCAGGCCAGGTCAAGCACGCGGGTGCCCTGCTTGACGCGAGCCACTTCACCGACCTCCATCAGCTGGGCGTCGGTGAAGGGGTCGAGGATTCGATGGTTGGCCTCGGCGATCTCGTGAAGAGGAAGTGACATGTCGCCAACCGTCCCACCGAGCATTGATGCCGTCCACCGAATATCGATACCGTCCTGCAAGACGATCGATGACCGGACGCTTCTGAGGCAAACTCGGTGTCCCGGTCGACGATGGCGAATTCAGGCACCAACTTGCTCTGACCGAACACAGCCGGCGCCAGATGGGTACGCGACTACGATGTCGGGGACCAGACCTGCGTGAGCTGAGGATGACCCGTGTTGGACGACGCCGAACTGCTGCTGGGTGTGTCTCGGCACCTGTCTACGTATGCGATCTCGTCAGCCCACGCCGCACTTGAGTCGATCCTGTATGCCGGGCAGGTGTACGAGCTGGCATGGCGACTGCGGAATTCGCCACTGTCGTCGGCCGCCCGCATCGAGGCAATAGCTCAAGAAGCCCGGATTGGGCGCCGTCAGTTGCTGCGCGAGGTTCTTCCGACGTTGGAACAGCTCGGCTGGGTGACCTGCCACCACAACGACCAGGCTGAGTTGGTGAGCGTGGACGCATTCATCCCACCGGCCGACGACTTGATTGCCGGCGTCGGCAGCATGCTGGACATCGTCATGGCGACTCCTGTCCAGCGCGCAGCGTTAGCGCTACTCCGCGCGACATCCTTACAGCCGTTGGAGGAGTCCTCAGCGCTCCAGGCCGCGTTCGAGTTCGGAGATGAGGCGGCCAGCGAAGCCTTGCGGCATCTGATTTCGATCCAGCTGGTTCGCCGGACACGCAGCGATGACGGCCGGACGGTCGTGTTCAATCCGAATGTGTGGGTAAGCGGCGACGACGAGCTCACCCGAGCGGCGCTGCGGGCCGAGGACGCCGGAGCGAACACTCACGTGGGGGCGCTGCTCGAAGAAGTCAGCCAGTCGCCCGGCATCCCCGAGGCGCACGTGACCAGCACCGACCAGCGGTGGATCGACTTTGCGGTGGGTATGGGTCTGGTCCAGCGTTCGGTGGTGCAAACCTCCAGCGGCGACGAGCAGCGTTTCTTGTTCACCCCGCACCTCGGCCGTGACCCTTTCGGCACGGCGACGGACGACCCGTCCGGCCACGTTCGCCAGTTGGTCGGCAGCATGATCTACGCGGCGACATTCGCTAGCTGGCGCCTAAACAGCCCCGGCGCTTTCCTCTACACGCTGATCCGGGACGGAGTCGCGGGCAACGTGCCCCAGATCGGGCAGGACTACCCGATGCTGGAAACGGCTGGAACGATCCGAGTAGTTCCAGGAACGTGGAACAAGAGTTTCCGCATGGAGTTGTTGCAGGCCGACGTGGCCGAGGCAGCATTGAACATCCTGGATTCGCGAGGGCAGACCCGAGTACCAAGTTCGGAGGCCGGAACCGCGTTGGGTGAGCAGCGCTCCTACAGTCACGTGGAGCAGGAACGAGCGCGGCTGGCACAGCAGGCCGCAGGGGATGACGCCGACACGCGTCGGTTGATCGACGCGTTGCGCGAGGCGAGTGCACGGAGGACGTTCGGTGGACTCTGAGACCCCGCCTGGCGAGGCGTCAGCCGAGCGCGATCTGCCCACAGCAGCCACTGACCATGTCGGACCGGCCGATCCGGATCTGTTCGACGCAGCCGGTGATGACGATCCTGTCGGTGGACCATCGGAACAGCCCAGCCGTGCGCCGCGGCGCGGTCGAGGCGAGGCGAGGCGAGCAGAATCCTCTGGTCGACGTCCGTCGCGCAAGCCGCCCGCCGAATCCCGCGCCGCAGCGGGCAACGACGGCGCGGAGCTTGAGCGCCGAGTCGCTCGCTTGGAGTTCGCCGAAGGGGCCCTCGCTCGCCTCCGCGTTCCGGTTTACGTTGACGCAGAAGCTGGCCGAGACGTTCTGACCGACCTCGATGTGCTGTCCTTAGATTTCGACAGCAGACTCCGACTTTCGCGCTCGACTCTCGAATGCAAGAGCGGGCGGGGCCAATCGGGCGAGGGGGATCGTTTGCTGTGGCTTTCCGGGTTGCAGAAGCTGCTCGGCATCGAGCGAGCGGTCCTCGTGCGACCGACGATCACACGGAGGGGACAGGCATTGGCCTCCGCGCTTGGTCTTCAAATCCTCGACACCGCGACCCTGGCCCAGCGTGAGTCGGCACACGCCTGGCTGCCCGACCGCTTCGCGCATATCGACGGTCCAGCATGCGTGGCCGCCGAGACACGCGCTGACCTCCAGTTCAAGGGTCTCGGGCACATCTCGTCAGACCTCGTTGCGTTCCTTCGGCACCAATCGCCACTGCAACCCTCGCATCGCAACCTTGCCGCGCTGGTGGCGCTGCGTGGCTCCGTCGATGTGGGCGGCGTTCTGCCGCTACCCACCCGGTTGATTCTCGCCGGACACGCGCTACAAACCTTGGCGTTGGCCGCGCTGCAGGACGCCGCACGGCTAGATACGGATCCGGCCGCCCAGGTCAAACGTAGAGTCGAGCTCGCCCTGACGGTCGGCACGCCTGATGACGACCACGTGCTCTCAGTGCTTGGGCGTGCTGATCAGCTCATGGCGCGCCTCATCGATGGCGTCCACCGCGCCTACATTGAAGCTGGCGCGAACCGGATCGACCAGCCCGCACCGAGCCTTCGTCAACTCGTCGCCGATCCGCCACCTTGGGTTGGCCGTTACCTCGATCTAGCTCAGAGGATGCGCGCAAATCCTGCTATCGCACGTCAGTTGCCCCAGACGATCGAGCTGGCTTGCTTCGACGCGCTGCTCGGAGATACCACATTCCAGGCACCGGCATTCGACCATCTATTCACCCCCGAACACCGGTCCTTGTTGCTGGCCTGCGTGCGCGTTTTGGGAGACATCGCGGGAGCACATGTCTCTGATGCGCTGTCACCGATCGGCGATCTCGACTTCACCAGGTCAGCCCCGTCGCTGCCGGACCGCACGGCGCGCTCGTCGCCTCCTTCCGGCTCTCCTGCCTCCGCACAGGGGGCTCGGGCAGTCCAGTGAGGCCGGGACTGCCCGCGGTTGCCCTGCTGAATCCGCTGACCTGCACTTCTTACCGGATGACGAAGACATCCACGGCGGTCCCGCTCAAGGAAGCTTGGGAATCCGGTGCCAGGCTGTGGTCGGTCACCAACCGCACCCACTACGCCAACGACCTCGGCGTTTCTGCATCCTTGGCGGCTGTCACCGACAACGTCAACCAGGCCAAGGGCGACCGGGACCCAGCCCGCCTGGCTCCCACCCCGCGCCGCCGCGAGGCGCACCGACGCCATCCAATGGGTCCAGGTGAAGTACCGCTGGCGGCTGAGCATCAACTCGGCGGAGTCGAGATAGGCCAGTGCTGACTCATTGAGTTTGCTTGCATTCTCTAACAAGTATGCTAGGGTTCTGCCATGAGCCAAGTGATCTACGCCCGAGTGCCCGACACGCTGAAGGACGCGGTCGACATGTATGCGGCGGAGCGCGGCAACACTCTGACGTCGGCGGTGGTGGATCTGCTCGAGCGGGGTCTTGTGGCGACCTCGGAGGCGCCGTCCATCGCAGAACTGGGGCTGAGGCTCGCGACCGCCGCGGCTCAGAAGACAGAGATAGAGGCGTCGCTTAGGTCTGTGAGGCTCGAATTGCAGACCCTTCGATCACTTTCGGAGCGCGCGAGGCAGACTCTTGGAAGCTGCCCGCGCCAAGAGTGCTCCCTTCCCATCACGGGATACGACTTGCTGGTGACCGGCCACTGCCCGTCGTGTCAGGAGGCTCTCACCGACCTCCTGAAGCTGAAGGCGCCCCAGCCCGAAGGAACTGCCGGACAGCCCCGCGCCGGCGGTGTCAGCGAACGAGACTTCCTCCTTCTGCTTGGGGCCCTCGGTGCTGTTGTCGGCGTCGCTTACCTCGCGTCGAAGTCCTGATTGAGCGGAGGTGATCGAGATGAAGCAGCCGCAGATGATCCTGTTGGCGGCCATCGCCGCCTTGGCATGGCTCACGTTCGCGGAGCGTCCCACCGCGAAGAACCTCCGCACAGCAATCGTGGACACTTTGCCGTTCGTGTAGACCCAATGGGCAACGGAGGGGCGCGCTTGGTGCCTTCGCCGCTGAGGGTGGTAAACGGTCCTACCGAGCGAGCCCGCCCGGCAGGGCCTTTGCCGTTCGCGGCCAGGAGCAGGTGGAGCCGGTAACCAGTCAGGTTGCGGGCCTTCCCAACGCCGTGGAGCGTAACGACGACAGCGCTGCTACGGAGCTGTTCGTCGTGAGGCGGTGCGTATATCGCCTTGACATCGACGGAATGCGCCACGCGATCGCAGGTCGGCAGACGTCCACGGCTGGCCGTGGCCACCAGAAAGGCCCCGCAGGTGGCCAGGAAGGAGTTGCTGGTGGCCAACTAATCGCCACCGCTTGCTTGTTGCGTCGAGCCGGAGCATTAAGCACTGGAAGGTGATGGTGACGGTGTCTAGCCAGTCACCACACCGCCCGGGGAGCCCATTGAAGTCAGGAATCGAATGACCATCCGCCACTGGACTCCGATTCGCACCACTGTCACAGGCGCAAGTCAGGACTACGCCAGAAGTGGCACAGTCCTGACACGGATCTGGGCCTGGCTCCTTGACCGGTCAGGGATCGGCTTGCAGCCGGCGTGGGTGATCAGACGCCTGAGCTCTCGGCTGCACCGATACCGGTTTGGCCAGTGGGACGGCGGGCGGTCAAAACACGACCGCACACCGCATTTCGCGCGGTGTCACCGGCGCCTCACCTGTTGCCGTGTGCATGGTGACGTGGCCAGGTGCTTGTAACCGAGTCGTCCCGGTGGCCGATCGGCTTATGCGAATACGGC
>PKWT01000476.1:0-1017 GCA_003132125.1 Micrococcales bacterium
CGACGTTCGCGCGGTCGAACGTGTTCGCCGAGGTGCTGCGGCAGTTTCATGGGGTCCGGTTCGCCACCGCTGGCGACCGGATGGCCGTGGTGGAGCGCACGAGCGACCTGGCGGTGGGGGAGTCGCTGCTCATTTCGCCGCCGGAGCTGGCGCACACCCCGGCCGCGTTTCAGCGCCCGGATGGGACCTCGAGGTTCCGGCCGCGTGGGTCCGAGATCTACACCACACAGGACCTGCTCGACGCCGAAGTGCGCCTCCTTGACGCGAGTCGGGCCATGGGTGGGCCGAGTGTGTCCCCGATCGTCGCCGCCGATGTCTGCGCACGGAACCTGCCCGGGAAGGGCCATCCGTTATCGGCCGGCCAGAGGGCGGCGGTGCAACAGATCGTCGTCTCAGGGCGGGTTGTCGACGTGTTGGTCGGTGCCGCAGGGACCGGTAAGAGCACAGCGATGCGCGGGGTCCGCGAAGCCTGGGAGCGTGAGCACGGGCCCGGTTCGGTCGTCGGCCTTGCCCCGTCCGCCGCTGCGGCGGAGGTACTCGCCGATGTGGTGGGTATCCCCACGGAGAACACAACCAAGTGGCTCACCGAAGCTGCCCGCCAACCTCAGCGCCTTGCGGAGCTCGACGCGTTGCGAGCCCAGCTGCACCAGGCCAGTGCGTCGTTGCGTACCCGCACGTTTCTCCACCGGGCCAGAACGATCACTGCCGAGGTGCAGCGGTGGTCGCTTCGCCCCGGGCAGTTGGTGATCGTGGACGAGGCGTCCATGGCCGGCACGTTCGAGCTCGACGCCCTGACCGAGCAGGCCAGGAATGCGGGGGCGAAGGTGCTGCTGGTGGGGGACTGGGCCCAGCTGTCCCCGGTCTGCGCGAGTGGGGCGTTCCACCTGCTCGCCACGGATCGGGACAACGTCGCCCAGTTGTACGACGTCCGCCGGTTCCGCCACGAGTGGGAACGAACCGCGTCCGTCGACCTGCGCAACGGCCGGCCCGAAGCCGCCGACACCTACACCGAACACG
>PKWT01000476.1:1111-2888 GCA_003132125.1 Micrococcales bacterium
TGGGTCAAGAACGGCGACCAGTGGACCGTGGTCGGTGTGCGCAATGACGGCTCGATCGATGTTCGACGCATCAACGGGACGGGGCGGGCGGCCCTTCCTGCTGCGTACGTGCGCGAGCATGTGGAGCTCGGCTATGCCACCACCGCCCACCGCGCCCAAGGCAGAACCGTCGACACCGCACACGCGTTCGTCTCAGCGACCACCCTCCGCGAGCCGCTGTACGTGATGGCCACGCGCGGGCGGGAAAGCAACCGGCTCTACGTCGACACCATGTACGACCCCGACCTCGCCACCTCCCACGAACCACCCGAAGAACTGGCCGCAACTGACGTGCTTCACCACGTCCTGGCCAGCTCCGGCGCAGACAAATCCGCCACCATCACCATCGCCGAGGAATGGGCCGCCAGCCAGAGCATCACCCGGCTATTGGCCGAATACGAGACCATCGCTCGGCGGGCGACCGAAGACCGGTACGCCACGCTGGTTGCCTCCTCCGGGCTCACGCCGACCCAGGCCAACGCCGTGCGCGCCTCCGAGGCTTGGGGGCCACTGATGGCGGCCTTGCGCGATGCTGAGTCCAGATGCCTGGACATCGACCGGGCCGTTTCGGCCCTGGTTCGGGGTCGAACCGTCACCACCGCGGACGACATCGCTGCGGTGCTGCACGGCCGGGTCACCAAGTGGCTCAACGCCGCTGGTGGCCACGATCAAGTAGAGCGCATCGTTGGGCTGTTCCCCGCGACCACGAGCATCACTGACCCCGACACGGCGAAGGCGCTCCGGGATCGCCGCACGCTCATCGAGCAGAACGTGCGAACACTCGTGCTGGAAGCGCTCCAGGGACGCGACCCCTGGACCCGCAGACTTGGTGCGCCGCCGCCGAATCCGGTCCTTCGCGAGGACTGGCTCAGGCGACTCGACACGATCGCGGCCTACCGCGACCTATGGCACCTCGGTGGAGATGAGATCTTGGGTGCAGAGCCGCGAACAAGAGAACAGATGGCTCAGCGACAAACCGCGCAGCACGCGCTTTCTGCCGCGTTGGACGCTGCACCGACCCCCAATTCGTTGAACGACCCGCGCGCAGAAATCGGTGGACTTGAACTCGGCTCCAGCTAACTCGCCCTGCCATATCGGCGCAGTCCATCGAACTATCGTCGTACGGGACGTCCGCTTTGCAGAGTTCAATCCCTACGAGTGGTTGGTTCGCTGCGGACTTCGTCTTGGTGAGTAGGCCCGGGGTCCTTCGTTGTTGGGTGTTGGCTTGTTGTCGACACGCAAGGAAGCTTGCCCTACTCCCTCGGCCTACTGTCACGAAGCCGGGTTCTCGTCACGGGTTCGGCAAAGTACGGTTCAGCTGACCTGAGAAGATGCGCTCGCGGATGGTTGACTGATCTCTGTGGCCAAGCCGACCGACGCCGAACGTCTCGCGGAGCAGTTGCTGGCGGGCGCCACGCCCGAAGAGGGCCGGGCTCTGCTCGATTCCCTTCTCAGCGGGCGGGTCTCCAGCATCTTCGACATGTTGCAGTCGGCCGAGCCGACGCTGCGGTCGGCCCCCACCGAGGTCTACGGCTTCCGCGTTCGCCTCGACCTGCACGGAGCGAAGCCACCGGTCTGGAGGCGGCTCGAGCTGCCCGGCGACCTGACGCTGCCCCGGCTGCACGACGTGATCCAGGCCGTGATGGGCTGGACGGACAGTCACCTGCACCGATTCCGCACCGGCAGCGACCACCGGTCGCCGTACTTCGTCACGACCTTCGACCTCGACGAGGGCGAG
>PKWT01000105.1:0-1762 GCA_003132125.1 Micrococcales bacterium
GCGCATGAGATCCCCCACCAGAACCACTGAGGCACGGCCTCCAGCTCGGGGACCACCGACTCGGGGACCACCGACTCGGGGATCACCTTCTTCCGCATGGACATCAGAGATATCAGGGACATCAGGGGCCCAGCATTCGTCGCAACAGGAGCCTGCGGAAGCAGCGACGGCGGCCAGCACTTCGCGCCGGTTTGGCGCTCTGCGGCAAGCCGGCGGTAGAGCTCGTGGACGATCCGGGTCTTCCCCCAGCCGGAATCCTCCTCGAGGGACCACCACCGGGGCGTCCCGGACTGGCTGACGTTGTCGAACTCCGCCAGCAGCCGCCCGACCAGCTCACGGCGTTGTTCGCCGACGAACGGCGGCTCGTATGCACCCACTTCGTTACGGTCCACGATCTCCCAGCCTCACGACCTCACTGTCCGGTCTACGGGCGTTGCATCCCGATAGTCTCCAACCCTGCCGGTCCCGCGATGACAGCGACCGCGTCCGCCCCGGACTGGCTCACCGCGGCGACCACGTCGTCGACCGCCCACGGCCCGGCCAGACCGTCTGCGCGCACCCACAGGTCGACCCGGGCGCCGGTGAGTCGTTCGACCGCGCCGCAGACGACGCCATCGGGGGCACCGACCAGCAGCACGTAGCGGGGGCCGTGCTGGGGTGCCGCCACCGGCAGCTGCGACCGGTCGTGACGATATACAAGCCAGTGGTAGCCGGAGATCCCACCGGTCGCAAGCAGGATGGCGACCGGTATGCGCATCTCGCGCACCACCTGGGCATCGAAGCCATTCTGCAGCGCGTCCTGGATCCCGAGGAACGCGGCGACCAGGACTGCGACCACTGCAGCGACGCCGCCCAGGCCGAAGAGCACGAAGAGGTAGATCCGCCGGGTCGGTGAGGCGAGCTCATCAGGACCGCCGTCGCGCGTCGCCCGTCCGATGCGTGACCAGAACACCAACCACAACGGACCGCCGACGAGCAGGAGGGTCACCCCGGACAGCAGCGAGTTGACCACGGAGGTGCCCACCTCGACCGCGGCGGGCGGGACCAACGACTCGACCAGCACGACGACCACCATGGTCACGCCGACCGCTGCGGCCAGGAGAGCGATCCCTGCCATGAGGTACTCGTAGACCCGGGTGACCTCCATGCGTGCGGGTGTCGCACCGGTGAAGACCTGCCGGTGGTACCACCAGCTCACGGCGCCGACGATGACGCACGCTCCCGCGGTAGGCGCGCCCTCGAAGTGCTGTGCGGCCTGTGTGGAGGCCGGCTCGCCGACGAGCCAGACGAGCAGCTGGTACAGGACGATGCTGGCCCCGACGACGGCCAGGACCAACGAACCGCCGACGCCGACCGGGAGCACGTAGCCGAACCACAGCGGCGTACGGCGAGCCCTGGACAGGTTCCGCAACCAGTACACGACCCAGACGGGCACCCCGACGACCACCGTCGCTGCGGCCTGCGCCAGTGGTTGCTGCTGTTGGACCAGCAGGGTGCTTGCCCGGTCCACGAGGAGGGCATCCAGAGACGCGCCCAGGAGCGCGACCAGCCCGGCGACAGTCGTGCCCAGACCGATCAGCGAGCCGATCACCAGCTGTCCCTGCCTGCGGTCGGCCTCAAGCATCCGGCTGGCCATGATCCAGTGCGCGAGCCAGACCCCGAACCACACGACGAGCTGGGACAGCGCAGACCCGTCGAAGCGGTGGTCGGCCAGGGCCGCCGACACGACGCCGTGCAGAGCGGTCATGGCCACGACCAGCGC
>PKWT01000105.1:1816-3932 GCA_003132125.1 Micrococcales bacterium
TCCGACAGACCGACCGCGGCCACGACCATCAGGCCGAAGAGCAACAGGTACTGGAAGAAACGCCGGACGCTGTGGGCGTCCATCCCCCGGGAACCTGTGCGGCTGCCGAACTGGCGCACAGCCCAGACGACCAGCGCGATCGGCAACGCGATGGAGAAGAGCGAGAAGATCAGCCCGATGACCATGCTCAGCCCTTCGTCGAGACGCACAAAGGCAGAAGCCAGGGTGATCCGGTGATCTTCCAGGCCCCACCTTCGCGTTGGACGGTGATGCGCTCCGTGTGCGAGTACCCCGAGTCGAAGGGACCGCCCCCTGTGCCCTCAGTGACGTTGACCGTCACAACCGCATGGTCGCCGTTGACGGCGCTGTGG
Source organism: Micrococcales bacterium (assembly GCA_003132125.1). Classification (GTDB taxonomy): domain Bacteria; phylum Actinomycetota; class Actinomycetes; order Actinomycetales; family Dermatophilaceae; genus UBA4719. The sequence goes on from PKWT01000105.1 coordinate 2,188, forward strand.
TCCAGGACAATCCGTGCGGACGCGGGGACCAAGCCGGCCGCGAGATCCGAGGCGCCACAACCCGACGACGGCGACAGCAGGCCAGCGGCGGCCGGGTAGTCCCCGGCGAACACGGCCTTCAGGTACTCCTGGACGACCCCTTCAGGGGTGCCCGGGTTCAGGTCGGGCGTGGCCCGGTTTGCCACCACCACCCCGGCGAGGACGGCGAGGAGCACCACGGCGCCGACGAAGATGGCAAGGACCCGGTTCATGGCATACCTTCCCAGTCCAGTGACATGGCCAGACAACTGTATGGTCCCGACCGGCGCACGGCCGGGACAGGGGCGAAGGTCCCGGCGGCCCGAACCACCTCAGCGGAGTGGCCAGAGTGAGGGCTCTTGGTAGTCATGTCCGCGAGCGAGGTTCCGCGGAAATGTCGCTCAGTATCGATGCGCCAGGGTGGTCGGGCGGATAGGTTCAGGGCACCAGACCATACGTTCTGCGCATCAAATCTCCGAGAGGATCCAGGGATGCAGCGTCGAGTGCTCATCATGGGCGCCGCAGGGCGAGACTTCCACAACTTCAACGTCACCTATCGGGAAGATCCCCGGGTCAAGGTTGTCGCCTTCACCGCGACGCAGATCCCGTTCATCGACGACCGGACATACCCGGCGAGCCTTGCCGGCGAGCGCTACCCGGCGGGTATCCCCATTCACGACGAGAGCATGCTCACGGCGCTGATCAAGGAGCAGGAGATCGACGACGTCATCTTCAGCTACTCGGACGTCAGCCACACGTACGTGATGCACAAGGCCAGCCAGGTGCTGGCTGCCGGCGCGAACTTCGTGCTGCTCGGGCCGAACGAGACGATGTTGACCTCGAGCGTCCCCGTGGTCGCCGTGTGCGCCGTCCGCACAGGTTCGGGCAAGACCCAGACGACGCGAGCGATCGCGGCAACGCTGAAGGAAGCCGGCAAGCGCGTCGTGGCGGTGCGGCACCCGATGCCGTACGGGAACCTTGAGGCACAGCGCGTGCAGCGGTACGCGACGCTCGAGGATCTCGACCTTCACGACACCACGATCGAGGAACGCGAGGAGTACGAGCCCCACATCATGTCGGGCACGATCATCTACGCAGGTGTCGACTACGGCCAGATCCTCGAGCAGGCGCAAGCCGAATGCGATGTGCTGCTGTGGGACGGAGGGAACAACGACCTGCCCTTCTACAAGCCGGACATCCACATCGTGGTGGCCGACCCGCTGCGCGCCGGCCACGAAACGAGCTATTACCCGGGCGAGGTCAACCTCCGCATGGCCGACGTGATCGTGGTGAACAAGATGGACTCGGCCTCGCCCGAACAGGTGAGCGCGCTGATGGACGCGATCCACCAGACGAACCCTGATGCGATGGTGGTCACGGCGAACAGCCGCGTGACCGTGGACGATCCCGATGCGATCAAGGGAAAGCGCGTCCTGGTGATCGAGGATGGTCCGACCCTGACGCATGGCGGGATGAAGTTCGGCGCCGGGGTCGTCGCGGCCCGGGCACACGGAGCGGCCGAGATCGTCGACCCGCGGCCCTGGGCGACGGGCACGATCGCAGAGACGTTCCGCAAGTATGACGTCGGTCCGGTACTGCCGGCCATGGGCTACTCCCAAGGCCAGCTCTCCGAGATGGAGGAGATCATCGACGCGGCGGATGTCGACGTCGTCGTGATCGGCACGCCCATCGACCTCCGCCGCGTGATCGAGATCCGCAAGCCCGCG
>PKWT01000451.1:0-5767 GCA_003132125.1 Micrococcales bacterium
CTCCCAGAACCACCGGGATGATCATTGCGTCGCACGCGATCCGCCGGATCGTCTCCGGCCCGAGCAGCTGCCCGCCCAGGGTGGACCCGGCACCGCACCCGTTCCTCAGCGCGTCCAGGTCCATGGTCACCCACAGGGCGGCTTTGGTCGTGGTCGGTGCTTCACCTCCCGCGGCAGCGGCTCGTCGGCAGATCGCGACCAAAGCGTCGCCCCGTCGCTGGTCGGAGGAGCGTAGGTCTGGGCAGTCCGTGGCGGGGTTCGGCGCCGACAGCGGTCCGAGCATCGCCTCCAGGACTTCCTTGCCCTCGGGATCCAGACGCAGCCGGTACTCGGCCATCCCGTCGTCATCCAACGGCTGGGACAGCGACACCCCGTGCTTGAGCTGGTCGGCCCGGCGCTGGAAGTCGCCCCGATGACCATGGGTCGCGATCAGCGTGTCGCGCAACCCGCGAATCTCGCCGGGGCCGTGGTCCATGGCAATCTGGACGAAACCCGCCCACACCGCCTCGACCGCCTCATCGCGCAGCCGTGGGCGCAGCTTGTCCATCTCGACCAGGGCCACTGCGGCGTTGCGGACCGAGACTCGGGCCCCCAACACGGCCGCTGCCAGGGCCAGGTTGCGGACCGAGCGGGTCGCGTGAGCCACCTTCACCAGCTGACCCGCCCCACCGGCTCGGAACGAGGGAGCCCACTGGATCACCCACCCCGCGGCGGTGGCACAGTCCGAGCCCGCCACCACACCACGGCTCAACGCCTCGGCCAGGATCGCCACCCGCGCCGCGTCGATCTGCCGGGACAGGTCGTCAACCTCACGCAGGAACGGACCCAGCTGGTCGTTGCCGACCCGGACCACCAGCTCACCGAGCCCGGTCAGCAACGACGTCGCGGCGGTCACGCCCATGCGCCGCGCGTCGATCGTTGACGTCGTGTCGATCGTTGAGGTCCCTGGCATGTCTTCAAACTAGACGCGACCACCGACAGGCCCCGGACTCCGTGCGAACGCCGCCCTGCAGTGAATTACCCTGTGGACAAACGTAATTCGACCCTAGAAACGTGCTATGGCCAGGTCCGCCAGATCTGTCAGGGCCGTCAGGTCTGCGGCACGAGGCTGAACGCGCCCTCTTCCTCCTGCGCGTTGTGAAGCCGCAACACGGCATACAGCCCGTAGAGCAGGCGCCGTAGCTCGACGACATCCTCGGGCTGGACGGTCTCGACCTCCAGACCCATCAGCAGCCGCCGCAACCGGGAGACCTGGTGCTCGATCTCGGCGTGCGTGCGACTCATCGCCGCCGTCGCGTCCTTCCCTCCGAGCGCCCGGTCCACCAATGGAACGAGCAGCTCTTCGTCGGCCCGCTCGTGCGGAAGGAGCTCCCTCTCCAGCCGGTCCAGCAGCGTATGCACGGTCACAAGGTCGGAGTCGCTGTTCGAGAGTCCGTCGGCCACCGACCGAATCTTCTCGATCAACGGCAGCACGGCGTCGTGCTCGGCCCGCAGTCGCAGCGCTGTGGCAACGTCGGCAGGGGCCATCGCGATCGTGTGTACCTCGCCGGGGATCACGGCCCGTAGCGCGATACCGATCGCCAAGACGTCGATGACCTCCTGCAGGACGGCACCTGCCGCGGGCGGGAGATACCCCAACGCGGCGACGACCATCGCGACCAGGGAAAGGCCCATGCCGACCACAACCGACTGCAACGCAATTCCCTTGGCACGCCGGGCAATGAGGATCGCATCGGCGAGGGCGTCAACCCGGTCGACCGTGAGTACGACGTCGGCGGCCTCGGATGACGCGGTCGCCCCGCGCGCCGCGAGCGCCACCCCAACCCCGGCCGCCGCGAGCGCTGGTGCGTCGTTGATGCCATCGCCGACCATGATCGTTGCGCCATGCGCCGACTCGTGCACGATCGCGGCGAGCTTGTCGGCGGGGTCGCAGTCGGCCAGCACTGTGTCGACGCCGACGATGCGCCCCACCATGTCCGCGATGTCGGCCCGGTCGCCGGTGACCAGCACGACGCGCGTGATACCGGCCTCGCGCAGCGCGCGAACCATCCTGGGGGAGTCTGGTCGGATCGCGTCCTCGAGCAGGAACGCGCCGGCGGGCTCGTCGTCGACGGCGACGAAGACGGTCAGGGAGCCGTCCAGATCGGCGCGACGGCGCACCTGGCGCACCCATGCCGGCGCGGTGTCACCGACGATCCATGACGCCTTGCCCACCCTCACCCGGTGTATGCCGACCGTCCCCTCCAGTCCGTAGCCGTGGACCTCCTTGACGTCTTCGGGCATCTGGAGGGCGAGCCCGCGTTTGGACCCGCCGGTGACGATGGCACTGGCGAGGACGTGCGCCGATACCTGGTCGAGGGAGGCGGCGAGGCGCAGCACCTCGTCGGCATCCATGGTGTCGTCGGCCGTTACGACGTCCGCGAGGACCGGGTGCCCCTGGGTCAGCGTGCCGGTCTTGTCGAAGAGCATCACGTGTCCGCCGGCCAGCCGTTCGAGGGCGCTGCCGCCCTTGATGACGACGCCGATGTGTGCGGCCCGGGACAGTCCGGACATGATCGCGATCGGCGCCGCGAGCAGCAGCGGGCACGGTGTGGCGACCACGAGCACGGCGACCGCGCGGACGGCATCCCCGCTGAGCGCCCAGGACGCACCCGCGAGGGCGAGCGTGAGCGGCACGAAGAATATGGCGAACCGGTCGGCTGCGCGCACGAACGGCGCCGACGATGCCTGGGCTTGTTCGACGAGGCGAACGACCCCGGCGTATGTCGACTCCGCCGCCAGTGCTGTCGCGACCAGGTCCATCGGCTGCCCCGCGTTGACCACACCGCTGCGAACAGCGTCTCCGGCCACCCGCTCGACCGGCAATGGCTCACCGGTGAGCGCGGATTCGTCCAGCACGGCGGGGGAGCGAAGCCGTCCGTCGACCGGGACGATCTCGCCCGTGCCCACGAGCAGGAGGTCGCCGATGACGACGTCGTCCACGGGGATCTCGACGACCGCGTCCTCGAATCGGCGCCGCGCCGTACGGGGGGCCCGCTCGACCAGCAGGCTCAGCTCACGGCGTGCCCTCGCTGCAGCCCGGGCCTCGAGGAGCTGCCCGCTGGCGAGCATCACCGTGATCATGGCGCCTGCGAACGGCTCGTTGACAACGATGGCGCCGGCGAGAGCGAGGACCGCGATGACGTCGACGCTCAGTTGACCACGCCGGATCGCGCTGATGGTCCAGAAGATCGAAAAGCCCAGTCCGAGAACGTTGCCCGCAATCCAGAGGACGCGGGTCGGCGTATCTGCGTCCATCAGCCACGTCACGCCTCCGGCGATCAGGAGCACCGTGGATATGGAGAACAGGAGAGTTTCCTTGCTTGCGCGCAGACGGGTCACGCGCGACATTGTCCCGGACTCACGCGGCTGGGGCACAGAGTCGAAAGGCCCGCCTTACCTGATCTCGGCACGTATACATNNCACCTTGGTGACCGCTTGGCTCCTTCCAGGTCATGAGGTCAACGCAGGGGTCAGCAGGCAGCGGGACGTCATGCCGACCGTGCCGGCCAGCGCCGATGAGATGGACCACCGGGCCGACCTGATTGTCGACGGCCTGCTCGGTCACGGTGAGGAATGAGCGGCGGACCTCGGACTCGCGTGCGGCGAGCAGGCCGTTGACCGCCTCGTAGTCCTCGCGCAGGCCTGGGTCGTTCGGCGAGGAGTTGAGCTCGCGACAGGTCCGCACAACGGCCACCGGCAGGTCGTGCGCGATGTGTGAGTTCATCCCTGCCAAGGCGAACTGGATCGGCAGCAGCGAGAGGTTGTGTCGTTGCGCGAACAGGGGTGCCCACGCTTTCGGCACGGCGTCGCCCGGTGCGTCGTACGCGTCGAGCCACAGCCCCGCGAACGTCACGTCGAGCTGCTCCATGAATACCGGGTTGCGGAACACCTGGGCGCCCGCGAGTCCGGCCGCGACCTGCTCGGTCACGGTGAGGTACATGTGGTTGAACACCGCAGCCCCGTCATCGCGGGAGAGCTTGTCGTCGATGCTGTGCAGGCGCGCGACGACGTCCTGCACCGATGTTCCTGTGGCGCTCACGTCGACCACTGACGACCGCCGGGCGGCCGAGCGACGAACCCCACGAAGCCGCCCAAGATCCCGCAGATCACCGGCGTGTCCTCTGCCATCCGCCGACGCTAGCACTCCGTCCGAGATGGGCTTGATCGCCGCCGCCATGCCAACCGGTGTATGGGCACAGTTGCGCCACAGCGCGACTGCGCATCTTGGCGAAAGCGTTGTGGGGCAGGGGAGTTGGCGCCCGCGCGAGTGTGTGCGGCTAAACGGACACTATCGATCAACCGAACAATATTCCCCAAAGGGTTGTTTTTTGGGCCATCGTCGTGCAGGCTTGTAAGCGCTTACATAGACGGAGGCGGTCAATGGCGACCAGCGGACCGGGCACCCGCCCGACGACGATCTACTCCGTTGCGCAGCTTGCCGGCGTGTCGATCGCCACCGTCTCGCGAGTGCTCCAGGGGACCGGCGCGACCTCTCCGCAGATCCGGGCTCAGGTGCTTCAAGCCGTCGAGGATCTCGAGTACGTGCCGCGTCGATCGGCGCGCAGTTTGGCAGTCCAGCGCCACGACGCCCAGGGGCTCGTCGTCCATGACCTGACCGGTCCGTACTACTCAGAGCTGCTGATGGGCTATGAGTCTGCTGCTGCCAAGTTCGGCCAGAGCGTCATCATCGTGGTCACCGGTCAGCGTGAGGACCCGGAGTGGGCCGTGCGCGAGCTCGCGAGCCGGGTGGACGGCCTCGTACTGGCCAACTCGACGCTTCCGGACGACGAGGCGCGCGCCCTCGGCCGGCGTACTCCTGTGGTCATGCTCGCCCGGACGGCGGTGCCCGGATGTGACTCTGTCTCGGCCGAGAACGCTCAGAGCGCAAGGGAACTCACCGAACACCTCATCGCCCATGGCAGACGTCGGCTGTTCTTCGTTGGTGACCCCGAGGGCTCACCGGACGTCCAGGAGCGCTATCGCGGATTCACCGAGGCCCTGTCCTCCTCGGACGCGTCGGAAGTCGGCCCGGCGATCCGGGTCGACTTCCGTGAGCATTCGGGTGCCGAGGTCGCGGCTCAGGTGATGGGCCACGTCAACGGGCCGGACGCGCTGGTGTGTGCCAACGACGAGCTGGCCCTGTCAACGATGAAGGCGCTGCAGCGCGGCGGCGTCAAGGTCCCGGACGACATCGCCATCGTGGGCTGGGACGACGTCATGACAGCCCGCTATGTCAGCCCCGGACTGACCACCGTTCGTCAGCCCCTCTTCGAGCTAGGGCGCCTTGCAGCGACCCGGCTCCACGAACGTATTGCCGGCGCCCCCGTGGCTCCGGAACCACGGATCCTGCCGACCGAGCTGGTTTTGCGGTCGTCGTGTGGCTGTCCCGAGACGGACGACCGCGACGTGCCGTGGGTCACGAGCTGAGGCAGAAACATCCCACTCGGGCACCCGCCCGACCTAGGAGGAAACAGAAGATGAAACGCAACATCCGCACCACCGCAGTGGTGGCGCTCGCCCTGACGACCAGCATGGGGCTCGCAGCCTGTGGCCGGTCCGCGGACACGGGCGCCAAGGCCACAGATACGGCCGCGACCGTGAGCTCGGGCAAGGCCACGGGCACGATCACGGTATGGGCCATGGGCGCAGAGGGCGACAACCTGCCCAAGCTGACCAAGGACTTCGAGGCGGCCAACCCGGGCGTCAAGGTTGAGGTCACAGCGGT
>PKWT01000451.1:5809-10996 GCA_003132125.1 Micrococcales bacterium
GAGGTGGGCGGAACGTCATACGGCGTGCCGTGGTATGTCGAAACTCGCCTCGTCTACTACCGCAAGGATCTGGCCGCCAAGGCCGGCATCACGACGCTGCCGACCGACTGGGCCGGGCTGAAGGCCATGGCCAAGGCGATGCAGACCAAGGCCGGCGCCAAGTGGGGCATCGACATTCAGCCTGGTGCCACCGGTTCCTGGCAGACGATCCTGCCGTTCGCCTGGTCCAACGGCGCCGAGGTCGCCACCGCCGACCAGAAGAAGTACACCTTTGACACGCCTGCCACGACCGAGGCCGTGAAGTACTACCAGAGCTACTTCACCGATGGCATCGCCGCCAAGCAGCTTCCGCTGAACTCGCGTACCCCCAGTTTCGTCAACGGGACTGTCCCGATGTTCATCTCGGGTCCGTGGGAGATGAGCGGGATCGACAAGCTCGGTGGACCGTCGTTCAAGGACAAGTACGGCGTCATGCTGATGCCGAAGCAGAAGACCGCCACCTCATTCGTCGGTGGATCTGACTTCGTGGTGTTCAAGGCCAGCAAGAACCGCGACAGCGCCTGGAAGCTCGTCAAGTGGCTGTCCGACCCGGCAACCCAGGTCAAGTGGTACGGAATGTCCACTGACCTTCCGTCCGTGAAGAGTGCCTGGACCGACCCGGCGTTGACCGCGGACGCGAAGCTCGCGGTCTTCGGCAAGCAGCTTGAGGACGCCAAGGCTCCTCCGGCTGTCGCCACGTGGGAGCAGGTCGCCGCGGCGTTCGACAGCGAGATGGAAAAGGTCATGAAGACTGGCGAGGACCCGGCGGCGGCGTTGAAAGCCGTCCAGGCCAAGGCTGACTCCATCGGCACCGGCAACTAACGATGTCAATCTCCGCTCCGGCGCGCAGTCACGAGGCTTCCAAGCCCCCGACCGCGCGCCGGCGTAGGGGCCTGTCACGACAGGGCAAGGCCGCCTGGATCCTCTCGCTGCCGTTCATGCTGCTGTTCACGGTGTTCACCGCGTGGCCCGTCATCTCGTCGCTCTACATGAGCTTCACGGACATGAAGTCCAGGGATCTGCGCTCACCTTTCGCTGTCGCCTTCGTGGGTCTTGACAACTACGCCCGGGTCTTCGCTGACGAGACGTTCCGTAAGTCCGCGCTCAACACTGCCTATTTCGTGATCGTCGGCGTTCCGTTGACGTTGGGTATCGCGTTGGCGGCGGCAATCGCGCTGGACAAAGGGATCACCCGGTTCCGAACGCTCTTTCGGGTCGGCTACTTCACGCCCGTCGTCACCTCGATCGTCGCCGTGGCAGTGGTCTGGCGGTTCCTGCTACAGCCCGACAGCGGACTGGTCAACACCATGCTCGGCTGGGTCGGCATCAACGGGCCGAACTGGCTCGGCTCCACCACGTGGTCGTTGCCGTCCATCATCGTCATGGCTTCGTGGCGCAACTTCGGCACGTCGATGATCATCTTCCTCGCCGGGTTGCAGTCCGTTCCGGTGATGCTGAACGAAGCCGCCGCCATCGACGGGGCGTCGACCTGGCAGAGGTTCCGGTTCATCACCCTGCCACTGCTACGCCCGACGCTGCTGTTCGTCTCGATCACGACCGCCGCGGGCTACGTGCAGTTCTTCGAGGAACCACTCGTGATGACCCAGGGTGGTCCGCTGGACTCCTCGATCTCCATGTCGATGTTCACCTACCACCAGTTCGGCTTCGGCAACTACGGGTTCGCCGCCGCGACGAGCTATGTGCTGTTCGTGATCATCGTCGCGCTGACCGCGGTCCAGTTCCGTCTCTTCCGCTCCAACACCTGATCGGAGGTTTGATCACCTTGACTACCAAGACATTGACTACCGAGGCGTCGCCTATCAAGACCTCGCGCGGCGGGCGATCCGGATCTTCGAAATGGTGGCTTTACGTCGTACTGACCCTCGGGTTCATCGCGGTCATCACGCCGTTCGTCTGGATGATCCTCGGCAGCTTCAAGAGTCAGGGGGAGCTGCTCAGGTCCCCACCCACCTGGTTGCCGGAGAAGCCCACTCTCGANNGTCGTTGCCATTGCCGTAACGGCCGGGAACCTCATCTTCTGCTCGATGGTCGGCTATGCCCTGGCAAAACTGACATTCCCTGGCAAGAAGCTGGTCTTCACCCTGGTCATGGGCACGCTCCTGATCCCGGGGATGGTGACCTTTGTCCCGTTGTTCGTGCTGGTCGCCAACCTCGGCATGGTCGACTCCTATCCGGGACTGATCCTGCCGTTCCTCGTGGGGCCGTTCGGTGTCTTCCTGATGCGGCAGTTCATCCTTGGGCTGCCGGACGAGCTGCTCGATGCAGCACGGGTCGACGGTGCCAGCGAGCTACGGATCTTCCGTCAGATCATCCTGCCATTGTGCGGGCCGGGCCTGGCCACGCTCGGGATCCTCACCTTCCTCGGCAGCTGGAACAACTTCCTATGGCCTTTGGTCGTCGCTCAGACCCAGGAGCACTACACGCTGCCGGTTGCTCTGGCGCTGTTCTCCACCGGTCAGAACGTCACCAACTACGGCCTCCTGCTTGCCGGTGCGACCGTCACTGTCGTGCCCATCGTGATCGTCTTCCTCATCTTCCAGCGCCGGTTCATCGAAGGCATTGCCACGACCGGTATCAAGTAAACAACTGCTCCACGAAGGAATTGAACATGACCGACGCTTCTGCTGTCCTGCCCAAACCGATCATCGCCAACCGTCGACAGCTCCTCGTGGGAGGCGCCGCAGTCGCAGCTGTTGGCCTGACCGTGGCTCGACCGGGGAAGGCGTATGCCGCGTCGACCGCGCCCGCGTCGGTCACCTCCGCATCCACCACCTCTCCAGGTGACCAACATTGGGGCGGGATCGACCGCGGCACGATCCAGCGTTGGGCCCAGGACACCTGGGCCTCGATGGTCGCCTTGACCGACCCAGCTACCGGTTTGCCCGCCGACAACATGAGTGGGCCGCTGGCCTCGCCGACGCGCAGCGGATACACCTCGCCGACCAACATCGGTGGCTACATGTGGAGCACGGTCATCGCCCGCGAGCTCGGGATCATCAGCGCGTGGGAGTGCCGCAAGCGGCTCACCCAGACCCTGAGGACCCTGGCCGGGCTGAAGCACCACGAGCCCAGCGGCATGTTCTACAACTGGTATGACGAGGCCAACGGTGACGTGGTCACCGTGTGGCCTGAAAACGGCACAACCGTCTATCCGTTCCTGTCCAGCGTGGACAACGGCTGGTTCGCCGCTGCGCTCATGGTTGTCCGGAACGCCGAGCCCAAGGTTGCAGCGCTCGCCAACTCGTTGCTGAGCAAGATGAACTTCGGCATGTTCTACAACAAGGACGCACGTCCCGGCATCGGTGGCCTGCTGCGCGGAGGTTTCTGGGACGTAGAGCCTGTGCCGCCGCAGGGATTCGTCACGGGCAACTACCTGGGCATCGGCCCGGACGTCTTCTACACACCCAACCACTACGACATCCTCGTGTCCGAACCTCGGATCGCGACCTACATCGGCATCGCCCACGGACAGATCCCGCCAGAGGCCTACTACTCCACCATGCGGACTTTCCCGGACAACTGGGACTGGCAGGAGCAGAAGCCGGTTGGTGACCACCACACCTACATGGGGATCGACGTCTTCGAGGGCGCCTACACCTACCGTGGCATGCATATTGTGCCGAGCTGGGGCGGCGACATGTTCGAAGCCCTGATGCCCGATCTATTTGTTCCAGAGGCCAGTTGGGCGCCTCGGTCGTGGGGCATCAACCACGCCCTTACGGTGCGCGCCCAACGCGAGTTCGGACTGGACGACGCGAAGTACGGCTACTGGGGTTTCTCGCCGGCCAGCCATCCCGGCGGCGGCTACACCGCGTGGGGCGTTGAAACACTCGGCATGGACCCAGGCGGATACATCTCCGACATGCAGGGCACCCACATCGACGGCGGCTTCGTCGGGATTCGCCCTGCTACCAACCCCAACCCCAAATGGGGCGACGGCGTCGTCACCCCGCATGCGGCGTTCCTAGCCATGCAGTACGAACCTGTTGAGGCCTACGACAACCTTGTCAAGATCGAGGGCAAGCTCAAGGCGTATGGCGATGGTGGCTTCTACGACGCCGTCGCGGTCAAGTCCGGAGTCATCGCCGAGCGCTATCTGTCTCTCGACCAGGCCATGGTGCTCGGCGCGATCGGCAACGTGTTCTGCGACAACGTGATTCGGCGGAACTTCATCAAGGGTGACGTCGAGACGGCCATCAAGCCGCTGATCGGAATCGAAGAGTTCGGCGCCGGCGTCATTTCTTGAGAGAGCCCTACGAGCTCTGGTTTGGTGGGACAGCACAGTGAGTCACGTCAACGATCATGAAGCTGGATCGTCCCGGATGGGTTGCGTCAGCAGCCCATCCGGGATCCGGGCGGAATTCACCACGAGCGGCGTCCTGCGGCGACTCGATGTCGGTGATCGAAGCCTGCTGATGTATCCGGCCGACGAGCTCGAAGCCGGTCCGGCCAACCTCTATCTGCGGATTCGAGGTGACGCGGGCGCCGAGTCCGTGGCGCTGACCGGACCAGGCAGTGGCAGCACAGTCAGCTGGAGCAGCGACGGGCCCATCATCACCGGCACCTGGCGCGACCTGAAATACACCGTCACCTTCCGGCTCGCCGACGCCATGACCGCTTGGTACTGGCACATCTCGGTGAAGAGCCTCCGCTCGGGCCCGACGGAGATTGACGTGGTCTACGCCCAGGATCTGGCTCTGGCGCCCTACGGTGCCCTGCGCGCGTGTGAGTACTACGTCAGCCAGTACCTCGACCTCACACCGGTCGAGACTTCAGCGACGGGCACGGCTCTCGCAGTGCGTCAGAACATGCCTGGCCCGACGGTTCCCTGGGCGATTGTGGGCTGCCTCACCGAAGGTGTGGGCTGGGGCACCGACGCCCTTCAGCTGGTGGGTCGCGCACACCACGCCGGTGCCCAGCCGGTCGGGCTGTCCGCCCTGGACCTCCCCAGCACCCGCCTTCAGCATGAACACACGCTCGCCCTCCTGCAGGCCCGTCCCATGCACGTGGCCGGTGGCGAGACCGTAACCACCGGGTTCTTCGGGGCCTATCAGTCCGACCATCCTGCGGCGACATCCGACGCGGACGCGGCCTCTGTCGACGAGGCCTTGGCCCAGCCGGAAGCGC
>PKWT01000496.1 GCA_003132125.1 Micrococcales bacterium
AGTTCGGGTCGCCCGAGTGTCTGCCACTCTTGGTTCCAGTCTCGGATGAGATGCCACGCCCTGGTGGTGATCGGTCCTCCTGTCACGGTGACAGCAAAACCCCACTCGCGGATGGGCTCCGAGGTGGCTTTCCCCCGCATGAAAGTGCCGCCGAGCAAGGTAAGGAGCACGGCAGGGTTACCGATGTCCATCCCGTCCACCCAGTACGCCGTGAACAGCAACCGTCTAATCGCATCCCCCACTTGCGCACCACAACCCTCGGCATAAGCCGAGACCGCCGCCTGCGTCTTGGGCACTAGGGCCGGCCCGGCAACCGGCAGTCGCTCGCCGGGCCGGCCAAGCGCTCGGGCATCCGCAAGAGCACGATCGGCGGCGGACCGACTGTCCGCGTCGGGACGAAGGCCGGTGACCGGCAGTTCCGGACGGTGTTCGACCGCACGCCACTCGACCGCGACGCCCGAGCGGGTCAGCTCGTCGACCCGTTGGCTGGCCAGATAACACATGGCGCAGCCGAAGTCTCCATAAACGACAAGGGCGCCTGATCGCTCCATCAACGTCGGCATACGACCACCTCCGGACAAGCACTGGCTCCTGCTAATGATTTTGTCACAACGAATCTGTAATTAATAGGGTGGCAGCCAGGTGCCCAGTGTCGCGGCGGGTAGGTGGCCCTCATGCGTGCTGGGCAACGGCGGGGACGCGGGTCGGCGCCCGGTTGGGTGTTGCGCGGGTGTTGTGGTCGGGTCTTCGGCGCAGTAGGCGCATGGCGTTGACGATGACGACCAGGACGGAGACCTCATGGACGAGCATCCCGATGGTCATCGTGACGCCGCCCAGGAGCACTCCGAGCACGAGCAGGGAGACGGTGGTCAGGGCGACGGCGATGTTCTGGCGCATGTTGGTCACCGTGCGTCTGGCCAGGGAGATCGCCTCGGGCAGCTTGAGCAGGTTGTCACCCATCAGGGCGATGTCGGCAGTCTCCACGGCCACGGCCGACCCGGCCGCGCCCATCGCCACGCCGATGTCGGCGGTGGCCAGGGCGGGGGCGTCGTTGACGCCGTCACCGACCATCGCCACGATGTGGCCCTGCCGCTGGAGCTCCTGAACGACCACGAGTTTGTCCTCGGGCAGCAGCCCCGCGTGGACCTCGTCGACCCCGGTGGCCTCGCCGATGGCCTTCGCGACCAGCGGGGCGTCACCGGTGAGCATGATGACCTTCTTCACGCCGGCCTGGTGGAGGTCGGAGACCATCTGGGCGGCGTCATCGCGCACCTCGTCCGCCACGGCGACCACGCCGGCAACCGTGTCATCGACGGCCACGATCATCGGGGTACGCCCGGCCGAGGCGAGCTTTTCGGTGGCGCGCGCGGCGCCCATGGTGTCGGCGACGCCGTACTGCTCGAGCAGGGCCAGGTTGCCGACCAGGACCCGGCGGCCGTCGGTGATGGCAACAATGCCCTTGCCGGGGACGGGCTCGGTGTGCTCGGGCAGCCCCGCAATAAGCAGATTCTGTTCGGCGGCGGCGGCCAGGATCGGACGGGCCAGAGGGTGCTCGGAGCCAGCCTCGGCCCGGGCAGCCCAGGTGAGGACCTGAGCCCGGTCCAGGCTCGGGTCGAGCACGACGACGTCGCTCAGGTGCGGGCGACCAGTGGTCAAGGTGCCGGTCTTGTCCACCGCGACGACGGTGATCTTCGCCGAGGCCTCCAGGAACTCCCCACCCTTGATCAGGATGCCGTCCTTGGCGGCCCGGCCGATACCGGCCACGATCGAGACCGGGATGGAGATGACCAACGCCCCGGGGCAGCCGATGACCAGCAGGGTCAGCGCCAGGACCACGTCGCCGCTGATCAGGCCGACGACCAGGGCCAGGACCATGATGGCCGGGGTGTACCAGGCAGAGAACCGGTCCATGAACTGCTGGGTGCTGGCCTTGGCGTCCTGGGCCTCCTCCACGCGACGGATGATCCTGGCCAGGGTCGTGTCCGCCCCGACGCCGGTGGCCTTGACCTGCAGGAACCCGCTCGTAGAGACGGTGCCGGCGAAGACCTTGTCCCCCGTGCTCTTCTCCACCGGGATCGACTCGCCCGTGATGGAGGCCTCGTCCAGCGCGCCGGTGCCGGCAATGACCTCGCCGTCGACGGGAACCTTGGCCCCGTTCTTGACCAGCACCGTCTCACCCATGACGACACCGGCCGCGGGGACCTCGACCTGGAGGCCGTCGCGCATGACCACTGCCACATCAGGGGCGACGGCAACCAGCTCAGCCAGCGCCGACCGGGTCTTGTTCAAGGTGGCCGCCTCCAGGGCGTGGCCGATCCCGAACAAGAACGTGACCGCGGCAGCCTCCCAGTACTGACCGATGATCAGCGCGCCGATGACGGCCACACTGACCAGCAGGTCGATGCCGACCACCCTCGCCGTCAGGGCCCGAATGGCAGTGATCACGATCGGGCTACCGGCCACCGCCGCCGCGGCCACCATGACTATGTTGCCCGCGTCACCCGAGCCGAACACCCTGGTCGCGACGAATGAGGCGACGATCAGCAGCCCGGAGATCACCGGGATCGCCCACCGACTGTTCCCCCAGCTGTGCAGTTTGCTGTGCAGCTTTCCCATTTCCCTTACCCATCCTCAACGTTCCTCAACCCCACTGGCGAGGTGCTGACATGGACGCTACGAGGGCCGCACGATCCCGACCATGACACGCGTCAATCAACGGCACGACAGTCATAAAAGCCTTGCGAAGACACTCCCGCGGAACGCCCGGAGAGGGTCCCTGCGGCGGTTCCGCTCGCCCGCACGACGATGCCGGCCCGCCCCGGGCGGCGGGTGGCAGACATACGAAACTTGCGCCACCGCTGGGCTCAGGAGACCTCGGCGGTGGCGCATGTCGTACGCCCTATCAGCGGACCGTCAGAAGGCGGCCGGGCGGGCGGTGTAGCCCGCCCTGGCGACCGCCGCGACCAGCTCGTCGACGCTGACCAGGGCCGGGTCGTGGTCGATCTCGATGCGGGCGGAGGCGAAGTGCACCTTTGCGGTAGCCACCCCGTCAAGGCGCCCGACCTGCTTTTCGATCTTCGCCACGCAGGACGGGCAGGAGAAGCCCGCGGCGCGCAGGATTGTGTGGGTGGTGGTGGCAGTGGTGGCGCTCATGGTTCTTGTCCCTTCAGGTCGTGTATCACCCCTCAAGGGGTGGCATTTACGACGTTAAGCAGGCCACGACAGGGGAACCATGATCTGCGTCAATCAAGCGCAACACAGGCTCTGGCACGGACCCGGCCCGCAACAACAGTAGATCGGCTCTCGATGACCCGTCGTGGTCTTCAGCTGTCCATCTCGGCGGTGGCAGCGAGGCGATCGCGGTCGAGCACCGCGGTCCAGCGGCGCCCGGAGTCGATGATGCCCTCCTTGCGCAGCCGGCTCATCACCCGGGAGACCGACTCCTCCGTGGAGCCGACCATGCCCGCCAGGTCGGCCCGGGACAGAGGCAGCTGGAGCAGGGTGCCACGGTTGCCGGAACGCTCCTGACCGAGCTTGTCGGTTAGGCGCAGCAGCGTGGTTGCCACGCGTTGGGCGACAGTGCTCGTGGATTGTTGGCCGACATCGGAGCGGGCTTGGGCAAGCCGGCCGGCAACGTCATCGAGCACCCGCAGCGCCACCTGAGGGTGCTCGGTGAGGATCTCGCGGAAGGAGCGTGCGTCGATCCTCAGCGCGCATGTTGTGGTCAGTGCCCACGCGGTCTCGGGGTAGACCGGTTGACCCAGGATGCGCAGCGCCCCGAAGAGGTCCCCGGGGGTGAGCAGGTCGACGACGACTTCCTGCCCGCTGGGCGTGGGCTGGGAGAGCTTGGCCTGGCCGGCGGCCATCACGTAGAGGTGGTCGGCGAGCTCGCCCGCGGTGAACAGCGGGTCTCCCGCTGCCCAGGAAAGGGAGACCATGCGCTTGTCGATGCCCTCGAGCTGTTGTTGGGACAGGCCTGCGAAGAAGGGGACTGCACCCAGCACCTGCATACGCACGGGTCTAGGACAGCGATGAGGTAGGGCGCACGTGCTGGCCAGTGGGACCCTGCGCCGGCCCGGCGGTGCGCTGACCGGCGCCGGTGCGGCCGGCTGCGCGCGGGCCTGCCGTGAGCTGCTCATGTTTCCTCCGGTCGCGGCCTGAGGGCGTCGCCGAGCTTCGCCCTCGCGCAGAAAACGCTCAATGCACTTGCGGAACTCCTGGTGTTCAAAGGTGGCTCACCGGCTCTTCCGCCGTGCCGACTACCTGTCGGGCCAGCACGTACAGCAGGTCACTCAAGCGGTTGAGGTAGGCCACGACCTCCGGCGAGACGATGTGCCCCGCAGCACGGGCCCGGATCAGGTGACGCTCGGCTCGCCGGGCGACCGTTCGCGCGAGATCCATCGAGGCGCTTGCTCGCGTGACGCCCGGCACGATGAACACGGGTCGAAGTGGCAGCCGGCCGGTCATCCGGTCGATCGTCCGTTCGAGATCGTCCGTCATCGTCGCCACGACAAGTGACACTTCTGGTGTCAACCGGTAACGCTCACTTGGGTTGGCGCTCAGATCAGCCGCGACCACGAACAGGTGTCTCTGAAGGTCCAGCACCAGGTCGGACAGCCCTTGATTGTCCTGGAGCGCCTCTCGAGCGACACCCAGGGCGGCGACCGTCTCGTCCACGTCGCCGCAGACTTCGATCAGCAGATCATCCTTGGTGACGCGGCCACCGAAGAGCCGGCCGGTCGTCCCATCGTCACCGGTCTTGGTGTAGATCGTGCTCGCCGGTTCGCTCACTGCTGCCCCTGGGCTGCGACCGGAGCGCTCCACGGCCACGGCTCGTGGAAGAACTCCTCGGTGTGCAGGTGCCCTGGCCGGGCGCCGAGCCCGCGGGCAGCCCGGGCGCAGTCGGCGACGAAACCAGGAGCCCCGGCAATGAACACCTCGTGGCCGCACAGGTCCCCGAACAGTGCCGGAAGCAGCCCGGGCAACCGGCCCAGGGGTGGCTCACCCGCCTGCCCGGTCAGGGTCCGCACGAAACGCAGGCCGGGGTACTGCCGTTGCCAGGAGGCGAAACGGCCCATGTTCATCACATCGGCCTGCGTGCGCGCGGAGAACAGCACGGTGAACCGTTGAGCGCCGGCGCGGCGTACGGCGTCTTCGGCGAGCGCCCGGATCGGAGCCAGGCCTGAGCCTGCGGCCAGGCACAGCACCGGCCCATCGGCGCCTGGGTCAGCCACGAAGGTGCCGTAGGGCCCCGACACGAGTACACGGTCCCCGATCCTCAGCCCCCGGTGGAGCCAGGTGCTCATCTCCCCTCCAGGTACCTCGGTGACCAGCACGTTAATCCGCCCCGAGGGGTTGGGGGCGTTGGCCAGGGAGTATGACCTCACCGGCAGAGCGCGGTCCGGGTCACCGATAACTACGTACTGACCCGACCGGTACGACAACCGCTCGCCGGCCGGAGCGAGCTCGAGCTCGATGATGTTCGGCGTGTGGGGAGTGCGGGCCAAGACGGTGTACTCCAGGTCATCCACCGCCCCCACTATCGTCTCGGCCGTCTGCCGCGTGGACATCTCAGCCGAGGTAGTACGAAGGGTCGATGTTAGCGATGTCGGCCCGGCGGTGTAGCTGTCGGCGCTGGAGGCAGAGGAGTTCGAGATGCTCCACATCCTGCGCGGTTCTCGCCTGGGCCGTTGCAGCCCCGCGCAGCACCGCCCGCATCCGGGCCGCATAGGCCAGCCCGAGCGAGTCCGGCAGCGGCGCCTCGTCCAGAGGGTCCAAGGCCCGATCCAGGTTTCGGTCCTGCTGGTGAAGATCGAGCATCGTGTCGTTCATGGGTGCCTGCTTCCGTGCGGCCACGATGTCTTCATGGCCTCCCTAATTTTTACACCATAAATAGGAAAAATTAAAGAATGGCGACGGAAGGGGGCGAAGGAGCCTCCATAATCTCCGGAAATCAGTCGGCCAGGAGCTGACGCAAGACGTAGGGCAGGATCCCGCCGTGCCGGAAGTAGGCCGCCTCGGCCGGGGTGTCGATCCGGACGGTCGCGGTGAACTCACGGCTCTGCCCGTCCTGGTCGACCCGGACGGTGACCTCGCCGGGCAGCTCTGCGTCCTCTCCCGAGGTGGCGTTCTCCAGCCCGGTGATCGAGTAGAGCTCGCCGCCGGTCAGGCCCAGGTTCTCGGCCGAGTCCCCCGGCTCGAACTGCAGTGGCAGCACGCCCATGCCGATCAGGTTCGAGCGGTGGATCCGCTCGTATGAGATCGCCAGCACCGCCTTCACGCCCAGCAGCAGGGTGCCCTTGGCCGCCCAGTCACGGGACGACCCCGAGCCGTACTCCGCCCCGGCCAGCACGATCAACGGCACGCCGTCGCGGGCGTAGTCCATCGCGANNTGGTTTCCGCGGCGCGACCCGTAGGAGTTGAAGTCCTTCGGGCTCACCCCCGCCTCGATCAGGTACCGCCCAGCCGGGGAGTCCTTCTGGATCGTCCCCGCGGGCGAGATGTGGTCGGTGGTCACCGAGTCGCCCAGCAGGGCGAGCACCCGGGCGCCGACGACGTTACGCAACGGCTCCGGCTGGCGGGGCATGGCTTCGAAGTACGGCGGCTGGCGTACGTAGGTCGACGCCTC
>PKWT01000190.1 GCA_003132125.1 Micrococcales bacterium
CCAGCCGCCCCAGTCATCCCAGGTCAGCAGGAACACCGTGTCATCCCAGTGGCCGGCTTTGACGACCGCGTCGACCACCTGCCAGATCTTGTTCTGCCCCTTGTTCACATCGGCGACCGGGTGTTCGTCATACGGGCTGTCGTGCCACACCATGCTCAACGCCGGAAGCTGGCCCGCGTCGATGACGATCTGGTCGCTGCGGGCGATGTTCGCTGAGCCGGCCAGCTGCTGGTAGAAGGCCACCGGGTAGGAGGAACTGCCGGTGTAGGCCTTCCACGTCAGCTTGTGGTCGCCCGCGTGGCCCAGGAGCGAGGGCATGTCCCACACCGGTGGGGCCTGTGCGCGGGGCGGGTTGCGCAGGGTGGGGCTCTGGCCGCCCACGATAAGCAGGTGGTTGGGGGTGGAGTTCGTTCCGAAACCGGAGCAGTGGTTCTCCAGAAACGCACCTGTCACCGCGAGGTAGGCGTAGTAGGGCAACACCGCCACCGTGTCGAACTGTGTGTGCGTGGCCGGGGAGGTCGTGCCGGCCTGCTGCGCGTGCAGCCACTTGGCGTACGCGGCACGGTTGTGCGGCTGGTCCTTGGCGGGCGGGTTGGGCTGCACCGGCCAGTCGGCGGCGACGTTCGCGCCCCACGCGCTCATCGAGCGGAAGTAGTTGTCTGTGGTGTGGTTCTCCTGGACGAAGACCACCACGTGACCCACTGAGGCTGTCATCGCCCCAGACTCCGCCCGAAGACCCCTGTGAATCAAGGCAAACAGATAGGAAAGCATTGGGTCTCGCGCGGTCTGCCCCGGCTGCGGTTGTCGCTGCGATGGGGTAGACCTGAGGCATGGACGGACACGAGCACCTCGACCTCCGCGCACTTCCCGGCAGCGAACGGGCCCCCGCCCCCGGTGTTAAGAAGGCGGGTTCACCTCTGCCGGCCGGCGCCCCGGTGCAGGCCACGCTGATCCTGCGCAGACGCGCGGAGCTGAACGACGCGACGCTCGGTGCGATCCTCTCGCGGGACGAGCTGGCGGTCGCCCACGGAGCCGACCCCGCGGACGTCGACCTCGTCGTGGGCACCCTCACCGGGCTGGGTGTGGAGGTGCTGTCCATCGACGCCGCCTCCCGGCGGGTGCGGGTGGCGGGCACGGTGGCGCTGCTGAGTGCGGTGTTCGGGACGTCGCTCGAGGCCGTCACCAGCAAGGACGCCGCCGGCGATGAGGTCAGCCACCGGCACCGCACCGGGGGCCTCAGCGTCCCCGCGGAGCTCGACGGCGTGGTCACCACCGTGCTCGGCCTCGACGATCGGCCGCAGGCCAGGGCACACTTCCGCACCGCAGCCGCGTCGAGCGCCACCAGCTACACCCCGCTGCAGCTCGGCACCATCTATCGCTTCCCGGACGGCACCGACGGCAGCGGCCAAACCCTAGGGATCGTCGAGCTCGGGGGCGGGTTCGCGCAAAGCGAACTCGACACGTACTTCGCCGGGCTCGACATCACCGGGCCCTCGGTGCGGGCGGTGGGCGTCGACGGCGCGGTCAACAAGGCCGGCGCCGACCCCAACGGCGCCGACGGGGAGGTCCTGCTCGACATCGAGGTCGCCGGGGCCCTGGCCCCCAAGGCGTCGCTGGTCGTCTACTTCGCCCCCAACACCGACGCCGGCTTCCTGGACGCGATTAGCGAGGCCGCACACGCCACCCCGGCGCCCGCCGCCATCAGCATCAGCTGGGGGCAGAGCGAGGACGCGTGGACAGGCCAGGCGCGCACCGCGTTCGACCAGGCGCTGGCCGACGCCGCGGCGCTGGGCGTCACGGTCACCGTGGCCGCCGGTGACGACGGCAGCACCGACCGCGCCACCGACGGGAAGAGCCACGTCGACTTCCCGGCGTCCAGCCCACACGCCCTCGCCTGCGGTGGCACCCGCCTTGAAGCCGACCCCACGACCGGCGCGGTCACCTCCGAGGCGGTGTGGGACAACGGCGTCGGGAAGGGTGCCACCGGCGGAGGGGTGAGCGACGCCTTCAGCCTGCCCAGCTGGCAGAAGACGGTCGGGGTGCCCAGCCGGGCCGGTACCACCGGGCGGGGGGTACCCGACGTGGCCGGGGTGGCCGACCCCCAGACCGGCTACCAGGTACGGGTGGACGGCAAGGACCTCGTCATCGGTGGCACCAGCGCGGTAGCGCCCCTGTGGGCCGCACTCGTCGCCCGGCTCGCGCAGTCAACCGGCCGCCGGTTCGGCCTCCTGCAGCCCGCGCTCTACGGCACGCTCACCGCCGGCGCCGTCTCCCCAGGTTTCCGCGACATCACCTCCGGCTCCAACGGGGCGTACTCCGCCGGCAACGGCTGGGACCCCTGCACCGGGCTCGGCGTCCCCGACGGCACCGCCCTACTGACCGCACTGCGGGCGGGCCAGCCGGCAGCGGCCTGAAGCGGCGCCAGGCGAGCATGATCCGCTCCTGGTTGGTTGCCTCTCGAGCGGTGACCATCGAGGTCACGCCGTTCGTGAAGGCAGGAGCGTCGCAGTTGCCTTCCTGCTTACGGGGCTCATCGCGTCGGCCGTGCCCGGGGACGCACACGCAACCCGGGGTCACGCGTGCGTCCCGGTGCCACTCCTCTCAGATCGAGCAGTGAAGAGCCCAGGAGCGCGCGCCGACTTCCGGGCGCCGAACGTCTCGCCGATCGGCGAGCGGGAAAGCTCCAATTCCCGCGGTTCGCGCCGCCGGACGTCCCACGAGCAGGTCCTCAAGGGATCGCGTAGTGGGACATCAAGCCTGAATGAGACCGATGACGTTGCCGTCTGCGTCGGTCACCGATGCGACCAGCCTGTGGCCACCAACATCCTGGGTCGCCTGGTGCTCGACGGCGCCAGCAGCCAAGAGCCCCTTGATGCTCTGGTGGATGTTGTCGACGTGCCAGTAGCCGACTGGCCCGGTCATGCCATTCTTGTGGCCGTTGGGATCCAGCCCGATGTGCTGGCCCCCGACACTGAACCCGACGTAGTAGGCCTCGTCCATGTCGGGCTCGACGCCCAGGATCGTGCCGTACAGCGCTTTCGCCTGGGCAAGATCCTTTACGGGATAGATCACGGTTTTGATGCCTGACGTCACGGGAACTCCTCACTCGATGTGCCGTATTGACGGGTCACGGTCCGTCAACTCTAGGACGAACCGTGACCCGAGAATGTGACAGTGAACGCGCAGATCACCACCTCGTTGCCCATCTTCCCCACTCTCTCCGCCTCATGCACGCAAGGATCGGCGCACCCTGACATCGGCGGGAACGGGAAACCCAGATCACGTCCATCACGATCACGTGCATAATGCCGCGCATGAGCGCGGAGGCGATCAGGAGAGATTGAGTAC
>PKWT01000367.1:0-1007 GCA_003132125.1 Micrococcales bacterium
TTCCAGTGATCCGCCCAGGCCGGAACGTGAGCAGGTCGAGGCGGTTGCCGAGGGGAAGGCGACCCACTCGGGTGAACCACACTCGGGGGGCCGAGCGGCGAAGCTGAACTGGCTGCGTGCTGGGGTTCTGGGTGCCAATGACGGGATCGTCTCGGTTGCGGGAATCGTGGTCGGTGTTGCCGGGGCCACGTCCGCTCGCGGGGCGATCTTCACCGCAGGGATCGCTGGCCTGGTCGCCGGCGCGGTGTCGATGGCGCTAGGTGAATATGTGTCGGTCAGCAGCCAGCGCGACAGCGAGCATGCCCTGCTGGCCAAGGAGAAGCGAGAGCTGGCCGATACCCCGGATGATGAGAGGACCGAGCTGGCGGCCATCTACGAAGCCAAGGGGCTGAGCCCGGCCACCGCGTGGACGGTTGCCGAGGAACTGACGGCACACGACGCGCTGGCCGCTCACCTGGATGCTGAGCTGAACCTCGACCCGCAGGACATCGCCAGTCCCGCCCAGGCGGCGGCTGCATCAGCTTTGTCGTTCACCCTCGGTGCATTGCTGCCCTTGCTGGCGATCCTGCTGCCACCGGCGCACCTACGGGTGCCAGTGACCGTGGTGGCCGTCCTGATCGCCCTCGGTGTGGCGGGGGCGTCCAGTGCCCGCATCGGAGGCAGCTCGAGGCGCGCCGCGGTGCTGCGCATCGTCATCGGCGGTGCCGCCGGTTTGGCCTTCACCTACGCCGTGGGGCGCCTCTTCGGCACCGCCATCGGCTGACGGTCTGGGCGGAGCGGCCCAGTCCGGTCTTGAGGCGTGATGCTCTCCGGTCCCCATCCTGACCGGCCCGCAAGCGCCCCAAGGGAATGCGGACAACCCGACTGCAACCAGACCGCCGACGAGCAGCAGGTTCAGGACAAGGACGACGCGCAATCGGGTCTGCAGGAGTCACGCCGCATGCTATCGAGACCACTCCGGCTGCGGCGCCTCTCCGACCCAGGCGGGCGTCGCGCCGTCGAGCGCC
>PKWT01000367.1:1020-3573 GCA_003132125.1 Micrococcales bacterium
CTAGATCCCGGTGTGGAGCGAGCGGACGAGTGCTCACCTCTCATGGGGGAGGGGTTATCGTCTGGCTACGGGGTCCAGGATCAAGTCCCGGCCCGCGTGCGGTGTCGCATGTCTGGATGCGCAGCCCAACTGCTGTGTGTCGCTGTCGAGCGAGTCGACCGAACCCCCGACCGTCGAATCGGTCCACGGATGTCGGTCGCAGTGGTTGGCCGAGGGTGCTCAGCTGAGGTGGTGGGGAAGGACGAGCGACCGGTGGTCGTCGTCCTGTCCCAGCGGAATGCCCCGCACGCGGACCGGCTCGGGCGCGGCGCCAGCTGGTACCAGTCGCACCACGATCGCCTTGGACGTCGGGCAGTTGCTCCCTCGGGCCGTGGAGTCCAACGACACCAGCGGATTGGTCTCGGGGTAGTAGGCGGCGGCGCATCCACGCGCAGTGTCGTACTCGACGGCTCGGAATCCCCGTAGCACCCGGACCGAACCGTCTTGCCAGGGCGCGACGATGTCGACGAGATCGCCGCTTCGCAGGCGCAGGTCGGCCAGGTCGGCGGGGTGGACCATGACCACGTCGCGGCCACCGGACAGGCCGCGGTAACGGTCGTCGTGACCGTAGATGGTGGTGTTGAACTGGTCGTGACTGCGCAACGTCTGCAGGATGAGGTGGCCCTCGGGCACGGTCAACACCTCCAGGGGCGTCACCGAGAATAGCGCCTTGTGCTGCGGTGTGTCGAACTCTCGGTTGTCCCGAGGCGGGTTCGGCAGCATGAACCCGCCGGGACGGCGAACCTTCTCGTCATAGGCCTCACACCCCGGAACGACGTGCGCGATGTGGTGCCGCACCACCGAGTAGTCCTTCGCCATTGCTTCCCAGTCGATAGAACTGCCGGCGGGGCCACCCTGCAGTGTCGCCGCCGCCAACTGGGTGATGATCGCGACCTCCGACCGCAGGTGCGGCGAGGCCGGCTCCACCCGGCCCCGGGACAGGTGCACGCTCCCGGCGGTGTCCTCGACGGTGACGCCCTGGGGGCCCTGTGGCCCGACGTCTCGTTCGGTCCGGCCCAACGTGGGGAGAATGAGCGCGGTGCGGCCGTGGACGACATGGGAGCGGTTGGGCTTTGTGGAGATCTGCACGGTGAGCTTCGCGGAACGCAACGCCTCGTGGGTCCACTCGGTATCGGGCGTTGCTGCGGCGAAGTTCCCGCCGAGGCCGATGAAGACGTGGGCCTTCCCGTCCCGCAGGGCTCGCACCGCGTTGACCGTGTCGTATCCGCGTTCCGTCGGCGCCTGGATCCCGAACTCCTTCTCCAGGGCGGCCGCGAAGTGCGGTGGCAGCTTCTCCCAGATCCCCATGCTTCGATCCCCCTGGACGTTGGAGTGTCCTCGTACGGGGCACAGTCCGGCTCCTGGCTTGCCGATGTTGCCTTGGAGGAGGGCGATGTTGGTGATCTCCTTGATCGTCCCGACGGCGTTGCGGTGCTGGGTGATCCCCATGGCCCAGCAGATGATGGTCCGTGAAGAGGAGACGAACCGGTCGGCGAGGCTCTCGATCTGCGCCCGGGTGACACCGGTCGCCTCGTACACCGCCGACCAGTCCAGCTCACGCAGGTGCGCGGCATACGCACCGAATCCTGACGTGTGCCGGTCGACGAAGTCGCGGTCCACCGGGCCGGGGAGACCGGCAGCCCGCGCTGCGTCGTCACGCTCGAGCAGGAGCGCGCCCAGGGCCTGGAACAACGCCAGGTCGCCATTGCCCCGGATCTGCACGAAGTCGTCGGCGAGCGCGCTGCCCACACCGGATAGCCCCCGCGCGGTCTGTGGGTTGTCGAACCGCATGAGTCCGGTCTCCGGCAGCGGGTTGACCGCGACGATCGTCGCACCGTTGTGCTTCGCCTTCTCCAGCGCGGTGAGCATCCGCGGATGGTTGGTGCCGGGGTTCTGCCCACACAACACCAGCAGCTCAGCGTCGTGGATGTCCTCTAACGTCACCGTGGCCTTGCCGATCCCGATCGTCTCGGCCAACGCCACGGACGTCGACTCGTGGCACATGTTCGAGCAGTCGGGCAGGTTGTTGGTCCCCAGTGCCCGCGCGAACAACTGATAGCAGAACGCGGCCTCGTTACTGGCACGTCCGCTCGTGTAGAAGATCGCCTCATCGACTGAGGCAAGCTCGCGGATCGTCTCGCCCACGAGCTCGAATGCCGCCTCCCACGCGATCGGTTCGTAGTGGGTCGCGCCCTCCCGCAGGATCATCGGCTCGGTGAGCCGCCCGGCCTGGCCCAGCTGAAAGTCGCTCCACGTGGCGAGCTCGGCCACCGAGTGCGCGGCCCAGAATCCCCGATCGGCACGAGCCTTGGTGGCCTCCTCGGCCACGGCCTTGGCGCCATTCTCGCAGAACTCGGCGGTCTTGCGCTCACCCGGCGCCGGGTCTGGCCAGGCGCAACCCATGCAGTCGAACCCGTCGGCCTGGTTCAGGCGCAGGAGTGTGCGCGCGGTGCGGGTAGGCCCCATCTGGGTGAGGCCCCGCTTGATCGCCACGGCGACGGCGGGTAGCCCGGC
>PKWT01000367.1:3650-5273 GCA_003132125.1 Micrococcales bacterium
CTTATCCGCCCACGGTAACAGTCAGGCTTGCAGGGGGGTGGTCTGTGGGGCCGATGCGAAAGAGCTCACTTCGGGACCGGCCCGCACTGCGCGGATGCGGCCACCGTGATGTGCGGCCGCCAAAGCCCCCCAATTGAGAACGGGGCTGCTGTCGGTTTGGTTGACTTCGTGCAGCGGGCCACGAGTCGTTCGCTAACCGGGTCAACAGCCCAAGCCAACGCGCCCTTTCTCTGCCGCGACGGGTGCGGCCTCAGCCCATGTAGGTCCGTTTCGGCCTGCACGCAGTGGAGGTGCTCGTTGTTCTGAGCATTCCTCGCACGTGGTGTCATGCCGTGCCAAAGCGGCACGGTGGCTATGTCGTCGGCGCCGTGACGGGGCTCTTTGTAGTCATGTCTACGGGCGAGGTTTCGTGCACGATGTCGCTAAGGATCAGTACACCGAACTGGTTGGGCGGATCGGTCCAGGCCCCTGGACGGAGCGCGCAAGCACCACCCAGGGCCGACTAACTGTTCTGGCCCCGTGATGGTCAGGTCTGGCCCGACGACCACGAAATGCCAACCCACAAGGGATGCACCCGCGTCCCCATACCCGCACAAGACAGGACAAGGCCATGACCGAGCAGAGCACACAGGTCGACGAGGGAAACCCGCTACCTGAACCGCCGCANNGAGCCCGAAACCTTCCCCCGGTCCTACGTCGAGGAGCTCCGTTAGGAGGCCGCCGAAGCCCGCGTGAAAACCCCCGTGCGCCAACACGTTGCGAGCGTCTGCACCTCGCCCTCACCTCCGCTACGGGACGCCTGGCGGACCCCACGGACTCCCCGTTCGACGACGCCCACCTGGACGACGACGCCATGAAGGCATCCCTGGGCAACCGCACGCCTGAACCTGCAACGTCACAAGCGGATCCTCTACCGTCCGGTCGGCGTCACCAGTTCGGTGGTTGGCGGACTGTTGGCTGGCATCGTCTTCAAGCAAGTCTGGCGACGCGCCAGTCCCGGTGACCGGTCCGACCCGCCCAAAGCGCCCGAAAGCGAGTACGACCTCAAAGAGATCCTCATTGCTGCCACCCTCCAGGGGGCCATCTACTCGCTTGTCAAGACCCTCATCGACCGCGGCGGTGCCCGGGCATTCCAACGATGGACTGGCGAATGGCCAGGTAGCTGAGGCGATTCACGCGGATAGACGGTGTTGCAGACCTCATCCGGGTCGCAGGCACCTGAGCTCGCCAGGACAGCGAAAGACTCGTTTGCCGCATGATCGCCTGGCAACGCGCGCACTGGTCTCTATGGCTGACAACGGCGACAGGCCCGAGAACGACATCACCGACCCGACCAGCGACGAGCACGGGGACGTCCATCGCCGATTCGTAGAACTGTGGAACGAACGCGCTTCCGGCGATGCAGGCGCCCTCGCCCTCGACTCCGCTTGGCAGCCGATCGCGAACATGCTGGAGAACCACGCGGGCGCCCAGGTGGAGGGCGCAGACCCGGCCTTGCCTAAGGAAGGCAACGACGGGGCGGCCGAGGGAACCAACGACAGGTATCCGGCGGAAGAAGAGAGCGACGTCATGCCTGACGTCCCCGGGCGCAGCGACGAAGTGCCTACGTCGCACCCCGTTGCA
>PKWT01000414.1 GCA_003132125.1 Micrococcales bacterium
GACCCCAGCCCACCTCTGACCCAGCGCCCGCTCGCTACGCAAGGACCCATCACATGTTACGAATTGCCGTTCCCAACAAGGGTTCTCTGTCCGAGGCCGCTGCCGGGATGTTGCGCGAGGCTGGCTATCGGGGGCGTCGAGAGCCCAAAGAGCTCGTGCTGATCGACGTTGAGCAGGACATTGAGTTCTTCTTCCTGCGACCACGTGACATCGCGGTCTACGTCGGCTCTGGCAGTCTCGATGGCGGCATCACCGGTCGTGATCTCCTGCTGGACTCCGGCGCCGCCGCGGTCGAGTCCATGTCTCTGGGTTTTGCCGCCTCGACCTTCCACTTCGCCGCAAAGCCGGGGGTTGCCACGAGCGTCAAGGACATTCAGGGCAAGAGGGTCGCCACGAGCTACGCCGGGCTGGTGTCCGCCTATCTGGCCGAGCACGGCGTGGAGGCCGACGTCGTTCGGCTCGACGGCGCCGTCGAGACGGCCATCACGCTGGGCGTCGCGGACGTGATCGCCGACGTGGTCGAGACCGGAACGACGTTGCGGCAGCAGGGGCTTGAGGTTTTCGGCGACCCGATCCTGCGCAGTGAAGCGGTCTTGATCCAGCGCGCGGACAGCTTGGCTCAGGGCTCACTCGACATCCTGGCCCGACGTCTGCAGGGCGTGATCACCGCGCGCAGCTACGTGATGATGGACTACGACGTGCGGGTTGAGCTGGTGGAGCAGGCATGCGCCCTGACCCCCGGTCTCGAGTCACCGACCGTGTCGCCCCTGCACGACAAGGGCTACGTCGCCGTACGTGCGATGGTGCCGCGGAGCAGGACGAACCAGGTCATGGACGAGCTCTACGACCTTGGCGCCCGCGCCATCCTGGTCACCGACATTGCGGCCTGCCGGATCTGATGTCCCGTTCGTCAGCCGACGGTGGTCATGAGTCCGACCCGTACGCGGTGTTTCGTCCGCGGCGCGGGCGGCGCGTGGCACTGGTGATGGCGGCGCTGTCCTTGGTGATCTTCACCGGGGGAGCGATCTCGCTGCCCAGAGTGGATCCGCTCCATGGCGGCTGGGACCTCCTCGACCGGTTCTTCCTTGCCCTCTGCGGTGTCGCTGTTGCGGCAGCGCTGTGGCGCTACGCCTCGATCCGGGCGACGCCATCGACCGAGGGACTGGTGATCCGCAACCTGGTCACGACGCGCAGGCTCGAGTGGGCGCAGATCGTCCGGGTGCAGTTCGGAGGCGGCGCGCCGTGGGTGAGCGTGGATCTCGATGACACCGACACCGTTGCGGTCATGGCGATCCAGAAGGCTGACGGCCCCCTTGCCCCGGCCGAGGCGGCGCGCTTGACGGCGCTCGTCCAGGTGCATGCTCGGCCGCGCTAGCTAGGGCACCCTCGGGAGGCCCGGCTTCATCTGCATCGCCAGAGCCATCTGGACCAGCATCATCAGAGACATGAGCAACCAGATCACGTGGAAGTCGCCGGTCAGGTCACGCAGGGCTCCGGTGACGGTGGGCCCGAATGACGCGATCGTGTAGCTCACGAAGAAGGCCATAGCCGTCAGACGCCCACTGCCAGCGGGGGTCTTTGCGTAGTCCACGAGCAGCACCAGTCCGATGGAGAACGCTGCGCCCTGCCCCAGCCCGAGCACGCACACCCACACCCAGGCGGCGGCGTCGGGTGCCACGAGCAGGGCCACCATGCCCACGAGCCCCAGGCCAGAGGCCGGCATCAACAGGACTCGGTGGTCACGAACCTTGTCGGTGAGCACCGGTCCCAGCAGACCCGAGATCAGCTGGGCGCCGACGAACGCCGACAACAAGTAGCCCGCCGTCGTGGCGTCCCAACCGCGCGCGACATACGTCGGAGATATCCAGGCCAGGCTCGAGTAGAACTGCCAGGACTGGATGGTGAGGTAGGTCGCGATGAGCCAAGCCGTCGGGTGTCGCCAGGGCAGCCCATGGCTCGTGGCCGCAACGGGGTTGGCCGCCCGATGTCGCGAGAGCCGCAGCGCGACCGGCGCCCAGGCGAGCGCACCGACTGCTGCCGGGATGCACCAGGAGGCCAGGGAGCCTTGCCAGGATCCGAAACGTGCCGCGAGAGGCGCTGACAATGCGGACGAAACCGCAGCGCCGCCCATCATGGCGAACATGTAGAGCCCGGTGACCGTCCCGGTGCGTTCCGGCGGGAAGACGGCCTTGACCAGGTGGGGGAGCAGCGCGCCAGCCACAGCGATGCCGAAACCCGCCACGAACGTACCCGCAAACAGTGCCCACACCTGGTCGCCCCACCAGCGCAGGAGGACACCTGCGAACACTGCGATCATCGCGATCTGGACCGAGACGGCGGCACCGAGTCGTTCGCCCATGAGCCGGGCCGCAGGCGCCATGAGCCCCATACAGAGCACCGGAAGCGTCGTGACTGCGCCGATCCACGCGTGGGACAGATCAAGATCGGCAGCAATGACCTTGGTCAGTGGCGGGATACTGGCGATGGCCATTCGCAGGTTCGCTGACACAGCGACCAGTGCCAGCGCCATGAGCCACACCGGTGGCAGGCCGACCTCTTCGACGGGCTGACTGTCGGTGGGCAGTGAGGAGGTCAGGGCTCAGCCGTTCTGGCCGTATGCCGCACGGAGCAGGGGTTCCAGCGAACGAACGTCGTTCTCGTCGGAGTCGGAGGCGAGGTGGACCCAATGGGTTGACTGCCCAAAGGCTTTGGCTTCGCTGAGCCTCTTGTCGGCCGGGGCCTTTGCGCGGAAACAAAAACCAACCCGCAGCGTGCCGTGTGGCCCGGGCGCCACCGAGACGAACTGAGTGCGTCGGACGACATGGGTGGCGGTTGAGCGAGCCTCGACCACGCAGTCATCGCCCAACCCTGCGGCGAGGGCGACGACGCCGTCGTGGAGGGGCCGTAGCTCAGCCTTCGGCCCGGCATACAAGGCGTCCGCTGAGTCCTCCAGGGTCTGTTCGACCCAACCCGCGCGATGGGCGGCAGCATCCGCAATCGTGCTTCGCAGGTCTTGCGGGATGCCATGGACGTCCGTGAGCCAGCGGCGAACATCGTCCGGCTGCAGCGGATCGAGCCCCGCGTGCCGCACGAGGTCGACCCACTCGTCGAGCGTTCGACCGGTCCGTTCCTGCATCGGCCCAGTGTCCGCAGCCGTTCCGTCGCCCGGTTCCATGCCGCCCATCATGCCCAACGATGGGTCACGGCGTGGTGGTGTCCACAATCAGGTCAGCGCGACCGCGTGTCGCGTCGGCGCGGAACAGGGCATCTTCCTGCTCGGCCCAACGGCTCCAGTGGGGCAGATATGCCTGCGCGTCGCGCTCGATGCCCCGCCGGAAACGGACGTCTCGGTCCGCCTCGAGCCAGATGAGCGCCGACTCGAAGTCCGCGTTCCGTCCCGCGCCCGCGCCCGCACCCTCCACGAGCAGGAGGGACGTGGCGGGGAGGTCCTGCCAGTCGGCATAGTGATCGCGCGCCCAGTCCCATCGCCTGTATGCCGGCCGCTCGCCGTGTGCGATCGGGGCCAGGATCTGGTCGTGCAGGTCGGCAACGGCCTGTGCCAGACCATCCCAGCCGGGATACAGGTCGTCCATGTGCAGAACGTGGGTTCCGGGGAGGCGCACGGCAAGCGCCGCAGCGAAGTCTGTCTTGCCCGCGCCGCTGGGTCCGTCGATGGCCACGACTTTCGTGGCGCCACAACGTGGCTGGGCGTGTTCGATGACTCGAAGTGCCTCGGTGATCGCCTCGCTCGCGTCCGTGAGCTGCATCTCTGGACTGTAGACAGCCGGGGGCCTCGGCGCACGCTCGCTAGGCTGACCGGGTGAGCGTCGCGATACGGGTCATCCCCTGCCTTGACGTGGACGCCGGACGCGTCGTCAAGGGGGTCAACTTCGAGAACCTGCGTGATGCGGGTGATCCCGTCGAGCTGGCAAAGCGCTACGACGAACAGGGTGCAGACGAGCTGACCTTTCTCGACGTCACCGCCAGCAGTGGCAATCGCGAGACGACCCTGGATGTTGTTCGCCGGACCGCCGAGCAGGTGTTCATCCCATTGACCGTGGGCGGGGGTGTGCGCACGGTTGACGATGTGGACCGCCTGCTGCGTGCGGGCGCTGACAAGGTGGGGGTCAACACCGCCGCGATCTCCCGCCCAGACCTGATCGCCGACATCGCGGATCGCTTCGGCTGCCAGGTCTTGGTCCTGTCCGCTGACGTACGGCGTCGGCGCGACGAATCGGGTTCTCCGACTGGCGAGTTCGAGGTGACTACCCACGGTGGTCGGCAGGGGACTGGCCTGGAGGCCATCGAGTGGTGCGCGAAGGCCGCTCAGCTGGGCGCGGGGGAGATCCTGCTCAACTCGATGGACGCCGACGGCACCAAGGACGGCTTCGATCTGGAGCTCATCGCGGCCGTCCGGCGGGAGGTGAACGTGCCGTTGATCGCCAGTGGTGGAGCGGGCGCCGTCGCCGACTTCGCTCCCGCCGTCGACGCAGGGGCCAACGCTGTGCTCGCCGCCAGCGTCTTCCACTTCGGTGAGCTCACCATCGGCCAGGTGAAGGATGCTCTGCGCGCCCATGGGCTGCCCGTCCGCTGAACGCAACGACCGACAGACCGCCAGGGTCCGCGGGTCACATAACGAGGGTCAGATGACCTGTGAATCGGATCAGATGGCCATGAGAGCTTCATCCGCGCCGGACAGATCGACCTGGGCAACGCCCCGACGCCCGAATGAATAGAGCAAGAGCTCTCCGGGTGTGCCGGTGACGATGACCGTGCCGAGATCGGTCGTGGTGTGGACCTGCTGTCGGCCGTGCGAGGGCGCTACCAGCACGACGCCGACCCGGGAGCGGGCGAAGTGCAGCCGGGCCAGCCTGGAGACGATGCGCCAAAGCGCCGCCTCGAGACCGATTGAGAGCTCGCGGGCGGTCCAGCTCTGGCCACCACGGAGCACGTCCTCGTGGTGGACATAGAACTCGGCGGTGTTCATGGCCTCGTCCACCATCGCCAGCGAAACGGGGGACCACACCGGAGGACCCGACCGGACCTCCTTGACCAGGCGTGGCCAGTCCCACGCGGCATACCCTTTCTGCACGTGTTCCAGGCGGCCGGCCAGAGCGGGCAGCACGACGCCCGCTGCGACATCGGGCCGGCGCTCGCGCACGACGAGGTGGGCGGCGAGATCCCGGGTCAGCCATGGCGAGCACAGGGTCGGGGCATCGGGACCCACGCGTTCGAAGGTGTCACACAGGCTTTGGCGCTCGCTGCGGGCAAACCGGGTCATGGCGACATCCTGACACCAGGGCCCGTGAGAGGGTAGGTCGTCCCTGTCCAGCCCCTGGAGGCAGCTTTGGCGTCGGCGCCGTCACCCACACTGCGGCGCGGTCTACGCGTCGTGGGTCACGGCATCCGCGAACAGCCACGGTGGTTCGCCCTGGCGGTGCTGGGCAGCTCCGTCTACGGCGTCATGACGGTTGCGACCGCCACAGTGATCGGCAAGGTCGTCCGCGAGGTCGTCGGCCCCGCCATCACGGCTCGACAGGTGTCCGCGGGCCAGCTCTGGTACGCGGGGCTCCTGCTGTCGGCCGTCACACTGGTCAACATCGTCGGCATCGTCGTGCGGAGGATCGCCGCCGGTATCACCTTCAACAACCTCGCAGCCCTGTATCGACGTCGGGTCACCCGCCAGTACCTCCGTCTGCCCCTTTCGTGGCACCACCGCCACCCGTCGGGGCAGCTGTTGTCCAATGCGAATGCCGACGTCGAAGCCACATGGCAGGTGTTCCAACCGCTGCCGATGGCACTGGGCGTCATCGTCATGCTGACCGTGGCCATCGTGCAGATGTTCCTTGTCGACCCAGTCCTGGCAGCAATCGGGCTGCTCGTCTTCCCCATGCTTTTCGTCGCCAACCTTGCCTTCCAGCGCCGGATGTCGCCGTTGGTGACCACGTCACAACAACTTCGCGCAGAGGTCTCGGAAGTGGCTCACGAGAGCTTCGAGGCAGCGCTGATCGTCAAGTCCATGGGCCGCGAGGACCACGAGGCGGCCCGCTTCACCCATGTGACCGACCGGCTGAAGAACGCCAACATCGAGGTCGGTCGCACCCGGGGTCTGTTCGACCCGGCGATCGAAGGGATCCCCACCTTGGGGACCCTCGCCGTTCTCGCGGTCGGGACGGCGAGAGTGGCAAGCGGCCAGCTCACCGCGGCCGAGATCGTCCAGATCGCCTACCTGTTCTCGCTCCTCTCCTTTCCCGTTCGTGCTCTGGGCTGGGTCCTTGCCGAGCTTCCCCGCACCGTCGTCGGTTGGGGCCGTGTCGATGCGGTTCTGCAGGCGAAAGGCGTGATGCAGTATGGCGATCGCGGCCTCGTGCACGACGGCGCTAGCCGCGTGCAGGCAGACCAGGCGTCGTACTCCTATGACGTCAGCCGCGAGGACGGCACCGTCACCAAGACCAGCCCTGCTGTCCGGTCCGTCAACCTCGATGTGCTCGCCGGCGGCACTACCGCACTCGTCGGGCCCACGGGCTCCGGCAAGTCAACGCTGGCCTCGCTGGTGCTGCGGTTGATCGACCCCGACTCGGGGGTCGTACGTCTCGACGGTGTCAACCTGCGTGACGTCGTCCAAGGCGGTGTGCCCGAGGTCGGCTCGCTCGTCGCGCAGCAGACGTTCCTGTTCGATGACACCGTCCGCGGCAACGTCACCCTTGGTGCTCCAGCATCTGACGACGAGGTGTGGCACGCGCTGCGCATCTCTCAGGCGGATGGCTTTGTGGCAGCACTGTCGCATGGCCTCGACACGCGGGTCGGGGAGCGGGGCGCCAGCTTGTCCGGTGGTCAGCGTCAACGAATAGCCTTGGCACGAGCCGTGATCCGCAACCCACAGCTACTTGTTCTGGACGATGCGACCAGTGCCGTCGACCCCAGCGTCGAGCAGGCGATCCTGGCCGGCCTCCGGGAGGTCGGTAGCAGTACTGACCACACGCCGCGGACGACGGTGCTCGTGGTCGCGTACCGGATGGCGACGATCGCCCTGGCCGATGATGTCGTCTACATGGAGAACGGCCGCGTGGTCGACCACGCGCCTCACCAACAGCTGCTGGACCGCTGCCCCGGCTACGCCAGGCTGGTCACCGCCTATGCCCGCGAGGCTGCGGAGCGGGCCGCGGTGCTGGCCGACGAGGATCGCCTCGACGCGACCGGAGCCGGCGCGTGAGTCCGGCCACTCGTTCGCGTCCGGTGCCAGACGCCACCGCCATCGAGTCCAGCCAGCAGCTAAGCACCTCGGCGACCCTGCGCCGCGGCCTCGAGCTGTCACCCGAGCTCCGCAAAGGCATCGGTGTCACGGTGATGCTGGCCCTGATCTCGACGCTGGGCCGGGTTGTCGTCCCCTTCGTCGTGCAGCAGACGACCGACCGGGGGATCATGGCCGCGTCGGGCCCCGACATCGGGCTCGTCCTCCGTCTCGTCCTCCTGGCCGCCTGTGGTGTCGTACTCACCGCCGTGACGTCGTACTTCGTGAACGTGCGCTTGTTCCGTGCATCGGAGAGCGGCCTGGCGACGTTGCGGATCAGGGCCTTCCGACACATTCATGACCTCTCGATGCTCACCCAGAACACCGAGCGGCGCGGCTCGCTGGTTTCGCGGGTGACCAGCGACGTCGACACGATCTCCATGTTCGTGCAGTTCGGCGGGCTGATGCTGATCGTGTCCCTGGGCCAGCTGACCCTGGCGACGGTGCTGATGGTGATCTACAGCCCGTTGCTGGCGGCTGTCGTGTGGCTCTGCTTCGTGCCGCTGTTCTTCCTTATTCGCCGGTTCCAGGGCATCGTCGGCACGGCATTCACGCAGGTCCGCGAGCGCGTGGGTGAGCTCCTGGGAGCGGTCTCGGAGTCCGTCGTCGGCGCGGCGACCATCCGCGCATACGGGGTCGAGGACCGTACCGCCGCACGCATCGACACAGCCATCGAGAACCACCGCCGTGCCTCGGTATCGGCCCAGATCAAAGCCGTGGCGGCGTTCACGTCGGGGCAGCTTGTCTCCGGTCTGACGACGGCCGTCATCGTGGTCATCGGTACGGTCCTTGCCGTGCACGGGCAGATGACCCTGGGTGAGCTCCTGGCTTTCTTGTTCCTGGTGCAGCTGTTCACCCAGCCGGTACAGACCGCGACCGAGATCCTCAACGAGATGCAGAATGCGGTTGCGGGGTGGCGTCGGGTGATCGCCGTGATCGACACGCCGGCCGACGTGGCCGATCCCGCCGACCAAGGGCAGTCGCTGCCGCGCGGCCCCATCACAGTGGTCTTCGACGGCGTCGGGTTCGCCTATCCGGGAGGTGATCCCGTGCTGCACGAGATCGATCTCCGGATCGCCCCTCGCTCGCGCATTGCCATCGTCGGAGCGACCGGCTCGGGCAAGACGACGCTGGCCAAGCTGCTCACGCGTTTGATGGACCCGACTGTGGGCAGCGTCCAGATCGATGGCGTGGACCTGCGCGCCGTCAGGTTCAGCTCACTGCGCAGTCGCGTGGTGCTCGTGCCGCAAGAGGGATTCCTGTTCGACTCAACGCTGTTGGACAACATCCGGTTCGGCAAGCCCGTCGCCACTGATGCTGACGTACGACTGGCCCTGACCGAGCTTGGCCTGGACGACTGGCTGGCAGGCCTGCCGCACGGTCTGCGAACAGATGTAGGCCAGCGCGGTGAGTCCCTGTCAGCCGGCGAGCGGCAGCTGGTCGCTCTGGCCCGGGCCTACCTGGCGGACCCCGACCTGCTGGTTCTGGACGAAGCCACATCGGCGGTCGACCCGGCCACCGAGGTGCGGGTCCAGCGCGCCCTGGACAGCCTGAGTCGTGGCCGCACGTCCATCACGATCGCCCACCGCCTCTCGACGGCCGAGGCCGCCGACGAGGTCATCGTCGTGGAC
Organism: Micrococcales bacterium; assembly: GCA_003132125.1. Classification (GTDB taxonomy): domain Bacteria; phylum Actinomycetota; class Actinomycetes; order Actinomycetales; family Dermatophilaceae; genus UBA4719. Next base: position 8,923 of record PKWT01000414.1, read on the forward strand.
AAGGGCCGAATCGT